>CAYSOK010000194.1:0-2903 GCA_964432645.1 uncultured Bacteroidaceae bacterium
TTATTTCTCAAAATGCTGATAATCCTTGCACGATTTCCATCCCCCACCCCATGTAAAACCGTGCTGAATGAACAAACGATACAACAAATCACCACGCGTAATCTTATACGGAAACTGCGCCACACGATTGCGATACTTGGTCGCCGTGGCGGGCGAAACCTTCCAACTGCCGTCCGCACGCTGCTTGCAATACGGATTGTACAGCGGATTGATGTCCACTGCCATACCGTATGCATGGCGGGACAACGTCACTTTACGACCCGTGACGGGACGGTGATTGAAACAGGAGGTGTTATTGGCAGACATGGAACGTTCATCGTCTCCACCGTATCGATCCACCAATTCCATACGCTCTATCGGATACGAGGCCTTGTACAACTCGCGAAATATCTCCAACAAATCCCGGGCTATGGCACGATGACACACCATCTCCCCTACCCGAACATGACCGTGACCGTCGTGGTGCAACACGCGCAAATAACGCAACTCACTGCGGGTGACCGGGGGGCGATGACGATACGAGGACTCTGTCATGGTGCGGAAAAGTGCATCGGACAACGTATCGGAGGTGAAGTAAGATTCTACATCCTCGCCGGGACGGAGTGTGACGGTTTGCGCACGCAACGATATCCCCAAACAACATATAAGCAACAAAAAAGTTCGTATCATGTTGCAAAAGTACACAATATCTACCAAGAAACGGTTTTTCCCTTGCGAAAAAACTCTCCATTCCGAGTTTTTTGTCTAATTTTGCCGAGAATTTAATAACTTATACTATGGATAAGGAATTACAAAACAGAAAGGCGGAGGAGGCACGGGCTCTTTTCTTACAAGGATACAACTGCGCACAGTCCGTATTCTGTGCTTTTGCAAAGGAGTATGAGGTGCCGGAGACGCTGGCGCTGAAGCTCTCGGCTTCCTTTGGCGGAGGCGTGGGACGGATGCGCAATGTGTGCGGCGCGGTGTCTGCCATGGCGATGCTGGCGGGTATGGAGGAGGGACAGACACAGCCCAATGACCCGGAGCAGAAGCGACGCAACTACCAATTGGTGCAGCGGGTGGCGGCAAGGTTCCGCGAGGAGCATGGTTCCATAGTGTGTGCGGAACTGCTGCAATTGCGCAAGGGGGCTCCCACCCCTCCAACACCGGATGCTCGCACGGCGGAGTATTACAAAACGCGCCCTTGCCTTCGACTCATAGAGAGCGCGGCACGCATCTGGCAGGCGGAACGGGAGGATAGAAACAACGAAAAGAATCATTGATTATGATATATTTAGCTTATCTCATTACGGCGATTGTCGTGGTATGGTGTTCCATTCTGGCATCGCGCTACATCGATTGGATGGACAAGACGACAAAACTCTCGGGAGCTTTCTTGGGGGGTGTTCTCTTGTCGGCGGTTACTTCCCTGCCGGAGTTGTTTACGAGTATCTCGGCGACGACGTTGATTGATTCTCCGGGATTGTGCATGGGTAACATCTTGGGTAGCAACTTGTTTAATATGGCGATGCTTGCCACCATCATACTGTTCTACTTGCGTTCCTTCACGCAGTGCAATTTGGCGAAGAGTCATTTCTATGTGATGGCGTTTGCGCTGCTCATGTATATGGCGGTTTTCATCAATTACTCGGGATGGTGCGACCACAATTTTGTGTTGGGTCCGGAGGCGCATCCCATGTTTTTCATGAGCATCACTTCTATCTTTATTTTGGTTCTCTATTCCGGTTCCGTCAAGTTTTTGGCGCACGAAAACGGCACCCCGGAACAGTCCTCGCAGGTGGAGGATGAACCGGAGTGCCCATACACGATACGTTCGCTGGCCATCCGCTTCACGCTGGCGTCACTGGTGATTGTGGCGGCGAGCATTGCCTTGACCTACATAACGGACATCATTGCCGATGCGGATCATCTGAACTTGGGCAGCGGACTGGCGGGCGCCATCTTCCTGGGGGTTGCCACGTCGCTTCCGGAGGTCACTAGCAGCATCTCGCTGTTCCGAATCCACAATTTCAATATTGGATTGGGCAACATCATAGGCAGTAATGTGTTCAACTTCTTTGTGATAGCCGTGGCGGATATGCTCTACCTGGGGAAGGGTGTGTACGACTTCACGGATAGCAAAGTGGTGAACTTGGCGATTTTCGGTACGCTTGCCTCCTTCCTGTTCTACCTCTTGTGTAGTGCCAAGACGATGTGGATGAAGGCGTTTTTCTGCCTGGCGGTGATTGCGTGCTATGCGGCTTTCCTCCTGGTGTAGCGAGGGGGCTTTAGCATCCGCACTTATGTCTGATGCGGAAGAAGTCTTTGTGGTGTTTGCACACCGGGCACACGTCGGGTGCTTCGGTACCCACGTGTTCGTAGCCGCACTTGGTGCATTGCCAGGTGCGTTCTTCTTCTCGCTTGTACAGATGGTGCTCATTGAGCAGTGAGAGGAAGCGGCGGTATCGGTTCTCATGTTCTCTCTCTATGCTGGCCACGTGTTCAAAGAGTGTGGCGATGCGTGTGAATCCTTCTTCGTGTGCTTCGCGTGCCATGCGGTTGTACATCTCGGTCCACTCGGCGTGTTCTATGGCGGCTGCGTCGGCGAGGTTGTGCTCGGTTTCGGGCACTTCGCCTCCGTGCAATTCCTTGAACCACACCTTAGCATGTTCGCGCTCGTTGTCGGCGGTTGCCGAGAAGAGGGATGCTATCTGAGCGTATCCGTCCTTCTTCGCCTTTTTGGCGTAGTAGGCGTACTTGTTGCTCGACTTGGACTCGTTGGCATAGGCCTCCATGAGGTTCTGCTCGGTCCGTGTTCCTTTAATCTTTTCCATAAATATCTCGTTTTTTTAGTTTGACGGAGCCTTCCGTCGCGGTTAAACATCATCGTAAAAACAGCTTTCATCACAAGTATGTTTATCCGT
>CAYSOK010000195.1:0-2898 GCA_964432645.1 uncultured Bacteroidaceae bacterium
CCGAAGGCAAATTAAGAGGGAAGGAACCGCACCGAACTCAAGTTTCGGATTTGTGTATACATCCACGAGAGAACCACTCGAAAAATTTTTGCCCGCAAACACAAACATAATTGCCCGCAATTAGGGTGCGAAAAGCGTATGACTTTACCTCAAAATCATACGCTTTTCACACCCTATTTGCGGGCAATTTTACAGGAGATTCTATAAACGTTTTTCATTACTGCGAGAGCACGGAGAAAAAAGTACAGAGAAAGGAGTTAAATACTGCGAGAGCACGAACCAAAAAGTACAGTGTTTTGAGGCGTGCTCTCGCAGTAATGAAACGTTCAATCAGGGATTACTTCGTCACAAAGCCACACTTCGCAGACGCAATCCCCTTACCACTCACTGTCAACGTGGAATTGCCCTTCTGCGATGTCGCGGAAACCACTACCACCAACTCACCGTTAAACGTATGAAGCGAGGGCTGCGTGAAACTCTCCGTCGACGTAGCATCACCATTACATGCAGCCTTGTACACCGCACCCTTACCACTCACCTTAAACGAAAGCGGAAGATTCGCCGTGGGACACTCATTACCATCCTTATCCAACACACGAACCGTCACAAACGATAAATCCTCACCGTTCGAATGCAACACCTTCACATCCGGGTCCAAAGCCAAATGGTGCGGAACACCCGCCGTACGAACCACCTCCTCGGCAGCCTTACTACCATCAGCATTATACGCCACCACCTTCAACTCACCCGGCTCATACACTACATCCATCCAACGAAGACGAAAACGATCGTACTTGCTATCACGCGTCTTCGCACGAACACCCATGCTCTTGCCATTCACAAACAACTCCGCCTTGTCGTAATCCGTGTAACAAAATACCGGAATCGTGTCACCCTCGTGACCCTCCCAATTCCAGTGCGGAAGTAGATGCAACGTGTGATTCTCCTTGTTCCAATGACTGCGGTACAGATAGTATCGATCCTTCGGCAAACCCGCCAAATCGAAAATACCGAAATAAGAACTTCTGGACGGCCAATAATTGTCGTATGGGGTCGGCTCACCCAGATAATCAAAACCGGTCCAAACAAATTCACCTATCGTCCAAGGACGATCCTCCTGGAGAATCCAATCCTCCTCCGGCAAATTGCTCCAACTACAGTACTCCATGTCATAACCACTGCACTGCAAATCCTCGTGATATACTTGGTTTGTGGGCACCACCGGGAACTTATACACTCCACGACTGCTGATGGTGGACGCCGTCTCCGAACCCAAGATGAATCCCTGCGGAGCTTGCTTATACACAGCATCGTAAAGATGCGTGCGATAATTCATGCCCGGCACATCCATCACTTGCAACGTACCGCTCCAAACCGGCGCCATACCGCGGTCCAAGCCCTGCGTCACGGGACGCGTCGGATCCAAACGATGACACAACTCCTGCATCTCCACAGCATACTTCTTGCCCGATGCGCTCCCCTGCTCCGGAATCTCGTTGCCTATGCTCCACATCACGATGGAGGGATGGTTGCGGTGGTAACGCACCAAACTCTCTAAATCGCTCTTCCACCACTCATCAAAGAAAATCGCATAGCCGTTGGCACACTTGGGATACTTCCACATATCAAAAGACTCCGCCATCACCATCATACCCAGGGAGTCACACAGTTCCATCTGCCAGGGAGACGGCATGTTGTGACTGGTGCGAATGGCATCGCATCCCATGGATTTCAACAACTTAATCTGACGTGCCAGCGCACTCTTGTTGACCGCAGCGCCCAGGGGACCCAAATCGTGGTGCAGGCAGACGCCCTGTATCTTGCGTGCCACACCATTGAGTTTAAAACCCTCTGCACTCACCTCCACGGTACGTATGCCAAAGGTCGTACGCTGCGTATCCAGCACCTTATCGTCCTCTATCAACTCCGACTTCAAGGTGTACAACGTGGGCGATTCCGGTGACCAAAGCGATGGATTCGCCACATCGATGACACCTGACGCCTCCCTACTATCGTTGCTCTCGGAAGTTACCGTACCCACAGACACGCCGTTGGCATCGAGAATCGTTTGGCGTACATAGAATTTGCGTCGCTTCTTGTCCCCGGAAGTAGATGTCCCCGGGCGCACTGCTGAACGTGTGAGCACACGCGCCACGCCATTCTTTATGTAAGAGGTATAAACAAACGTCCCCCAAGTTTCCAGTCCCGCCTCGTCACTCAAGATGAGATGCACCGGACGATACAATCCGGCACCCGGGTACCAACGGCTGCTCTCCGGACGGTTGTTCAAGTGAACAGCCAACGTATTGTCTTTGTCCGCAGACACATACGGAGAGACGTCTACTACAAAAGAGCTGTATCCGTAAGGATGATACGTCACTTTTGTGCCGTTCACATAGACCGTGGGTTCCGCCATGGCGCCATCGAAGAGTAGTTCCACGTGCTGTTTCCCTTGCGTACGGAAAGTGGTGCGATACCATCCTTCGCCTATCCAGGGCAGCGAACCGGTGCGACCGGTTTTTTCCGTTGCTGTTTTTTCTCCGTTTTGTTCGATTGCCACGGTTTGTTTGTCTATCTCCTTGTCGAAGGGTCCATCGATAGCCCAATCGTGCGGAATACGCACGGTTTGCCAGCCTGTTTCTTTATAGTCCACGGCTTCGGCTCCCGAGGGGTTGCCTAGTTTAAAACGCCAGTTGTCGGAGAGCAACTTATCCGATGTGTCGGCAAGGGAAATGCTTCCGTTCAGGGCAAAGAATGCGATGGCAGCGCCCTGCATGATTTTATTCCAAGTGAATACGTCCTTCATTGTTTGCGATATTTGTTTGTTTCGTTCATTGATTATTTCGGCAAAATTAAACAAAAATCGCGACTTAAAGCAGAAGTGGGGAAAGTTTTTTT
>CAYSOK010000196.1:0-2781 GCA_964432645.1 uncultured Bacteroidaceae bacterium
GTTACAAGAGACTGCAAGGATACAACGTACTTAACCCCATGGGATACGATGCCTATGGTCTGCCCGCCGAGCAGTATGCCATCCAGACGGGACAGCACCCGGCAGTGACTACGGTAAACAACATCAACCGTTACCGCGAGCAGTTGGATAAGATTGGCTTCAGCTTCGACTGGGATCGTGAGGTACGTACCTGCGACCCGGGTTACTACCACTGGACTCAGTGGGCCTTCCGCAAGATGTTCTTGAGTTACTACAACAACGACAAGAAACGCGCATGCCCTATCGAAGAGTTGGTAGAACACCTCTCCAAACAAGGAACCGAAGGACTGGATGTGGCACAGAGCGAAGAACTCAGCTTCACCGCCGAGGAGTGGAACGCCATGGACAGCGTGAAGCAACAGCAGGTGCTCATGAACTACCGCATCGCCTACCTGGGCGAAACCATGGTAAACTGGTGTCCGCAATTGGGTACCGTACTGGCCAACGACGAGGTAGTGGACGGCGTGAGCGAGCGCGGCGGTTATCCGGTGATACAGAAGAAGATGAAGCAGTGGTGCCTGCGTGTCTCCGCCTATGCACAGCGACTGCTCGACGGACTGGAGACCGTGGACTGGACCGATTCTCTGAAAGAAACACAGCGCAACTGGATTGGTCGCAGCGAAGGTACCGAAGTGGAGTTCAAGGTAAAAGACTCCGATGTCACCTTCACCATCTTCACCACCCGCGCCGACACCATGTTCGGTGTTACCTTTATGGTTTTGGCACCGGAGAGCGAACTGGTAGCCACCCTTACCACTCCGGAGCAAAAGGCCGAAGTAGAAGCATATCTGGAAGCCACCAAGAAGCGTACGGAGCGTGAGCGCATCAGCGACCGCCGCGTATCGGGTGTCTTCTCCGGTTCTTACGGCATCAATCCGTTTACCGGGGAGGCTATTCCTATCTGGATTTCCGACTATGTATTGGCAGGCTACGGTACCGGAGCCATCATGGCAGTGCCGGCACACGATAGCCGCGACTATGCTTTTGCCAAGCATTTCAACTTGCCTATCATCCCATTGATTGAGGGGTGCGACGTGAGCGAAGAGAGCTACGATGCCAAGGAGGGTATCGTCACCAACAGTCCGCGTGCGGATGTTAAGCCGTATATCGACTTCTCTCTGAACGGATTAACCGTCAAAGAGGCCATTGCAGCCACCAAGAAATATGTCAAGGAACAGAAGCTGGGACGCGTGAAGGTAAACTTCCGTCTGCGCGATGCCATCTTCAGCCGTCAGCGCTACTGGGGCGAACCGTTCCCCGTATACTATAAGGAGGGCATGCCGCAGATGATTCCCGAGGAGTGTCTGCCCATCTGCCTGCCGGATGTACAGAAGTTTGAACCCACCGAAACCGGCGAACCCCCATTGGGTCACGCACAGAAGTGGGCGTGGGACGAAGTCAACAAGTGCGTTGTGGAAAACGCACGCATCGACAACAAGACCATCTTCCCGCTGGAGTTGAACACCATGCCGGGCTTTGCCGGTAGCTCCGCTTACTACTTGCGCTATATGGACCCTAAGAACAATGAAGCACTGGTGAGCGAGAAAGCCGTAAACTACTGGCAGAACGTAGACCTCTATGTGGGTGGTACCGAGCACGCTACCGGTCACCTTATCTATAGCCGCTACTGGAACAAGTTCCTGCACGACTACGGATACAGCGTACAAGAGGAACCCTTCCGTAAGTTGGTCAACCAAGGTATGATTCAGGGTCGAAGCAACTTCGTATACCGCATCAAAGACACCAACACCTTCGTTTCTCTCGGTCTTAAGGATCAATACGACACCACTCCCATCCACGTAGACGTCAACATCGTGAGCGCCGACATCCTCGATGTAGAAGCCTTCAAGGCATGGCGTCCGGAGTACAACAACGCCGAGTTCATACTCGAAGACGGCAAGTACGTCTGCGGATGGGCCGTCGAAAAGATGAGTAAGAGTATGTTCAACGTGGTCAATCCGGACATGATTGTAGAGCGCTACGGTGCCGACACCCTGCGTCTGTACGAGATGTTCCTGGGTCCGGTAGAACAGTCTAAACCCTGGGATACCAACGGAATAGACGGATGCCACCGTTTCCTGAAGAAACTCTGGAACCTCTACTACGGCAAGGACGACAACTTCCTGCCGCAAGAGGGCGAAGCCACCAAGGAAGAGATGAAGAGCATCCATAAACTCATCAAGAAGGTAGGAACCGACATCGAGCACTTCTCCTACAACACCTCCATCAGCGCCTTCATGATTTGCGTGAGCGAGTTGGCACAACTCAAGTGCCGCAACAAGGAGGTATTGGAGAACCTTGTCATCCTCCTGGCTCCCTTCACCCCACATCTGAGCGAAGAGTTGTGGCACCAATTAGGACACGAAGGCAGCGTCTGCGATGCCACCTGGCCCACCTTCGACGAGAAATACCTCAAGGAAGATGTCATCAACTACTCCATCTCCTTCAACGGAAAGACACGTTTTGTGCTGCCTTTCGCACCGGAGATGAGCAAAGAAGAGATAGAGAAAGCCGTGCTGGCCGATGAGCAGACCGGCAAATACATCGAGGGAATGCAGATTGTGAAGATTATTGTAGTTCCCGGTAAGATTGTGAATATAGTACTCAAAAAATAAGGATAATAAATAGAGTCTGTCGGACGAACCAAGAGAGCCGTCCGACAGACCTTTTACTCGTTTAAATAATCAAAGCTCAAACAATTAAAAATATGACGAACGCTCAGAAAATCTGGCAGGAAGTGAA
>CAYSOK010000197.1:0-2760 GCA_964432645.1 uncultured Bacteroidaceae bacterium
GTGGATGTATACACAAAAGTTAATAAACAATGACCTTTCCGTCGCTTGTAATGCCTTCGGCGGAAATGAGGATTTGGGTACACTCGGAGTTGTTCCAAAACTCTACCTCCGCATCACCGTTGGCATCCGTCTGCACGTTCGGCTCCCAATACAGTGTGCGACGGTAATCAGGCTCGGGAGCCATCAAATCGTAATCGTTTGTCTCAAAAGTCTCCACCGCATTGTAACCCTGGAACGTGGTGCGACGTAAACCCTTCACATTCCTCCAAAAACTGCGAAGCGGATACACAAAAATCGTCACCGGATGTATCGCTTGCACATCCTCGCTCTGTAAAAAAGGCTTCCATGCATTGGCGTTGGTGGAGATGTAAACCGACTTCACCCAATCCAAATCAAACGGCATGTCCTCCGTGGAAATCTGCGTAGACAAACCAAAGGAGAGCCGCATCTTGGGTGAACCCGTAATCATCTTATACACATTGGCAAGTATCCACACAATGGGACGATTGTTGAATCTCGGACCATCCGTATAGGAGTTGGCATTGACCACTATGTCACCGTTGAAGTCCGTCACCTTCACCGCATTGCCCGCCAACTGAAGGTTCTCCGTACTCGTCCCGTCCAGGAGTTGTGTCTCCACACTCTCGCTGTTCGCCACATCGCTACCACTTCCATGCACCTCGCCGTCGGTACTGAAGAGCGGGTTGCGATTCATCAACCACGTCATGAACGAAGGCAATTGCTCTCCACGGTCCGCCATGATGTTCGCCTCCTTCTCACAATCGTAGTAGATGGAAGCCCGATACTGTCCACGCTTCTCCGTCTCCCAAGCCGCACGGGCGTTCTCGAAGATGCGACGCCTCTTCACCGTGACGGTAGGGATAAGCATAGACTTATCTCCAATCTTAACAATCTTATCCTTAGGACGTTCCTCCTCCGGAATCTCCACCTCCTGCAACGAATCACGCGGACTCTCCGGGGGGAGTAATTGCGACTCGTAGTAGGAATAATTGCGTATCTGTGGAGAGAAATTGCGGTCTATCCCCACATAATATTTGGTATCCTTCTCCTCCTTCTTGGTCTTCATCAAGAGCGTAAAATCCCCCGTGCAGTCCGGCAGGTGGAAGGCGTAGTATCCCTCTTGGTCGGTCAGCGTGCTACCGCTGTAGTGTTCGCCACCTTTATTATATAAGTACGCCTTCAAGTCCACATTCGCCGCAGAATTTTTCTTGCGCACTTGGTGCAATTGACCGTCTATATAGAGTCCGTCCTCTATCGGCTGTTTCTTCTCGAACGGCTCCACACCGGAGAGCTGTTTCCAACGATAGCGACGCCATCCCTGCACCATCATCAGCAGGTCGGCGGCACGTCGATGTTGCAGGTCGTCCGACTCGAAATAGTAGGCCGGGTGTGCTATGTATCCTTTCAGATCGGAGGTCAGCAACATCCATGTCCGTGCGTTCTGACCGTACCCGTTGGTGGTGGTTTCGGCATCCATCACCGAGAGAGAGAAGGTGGTGTTGGGCAGTGTATGCGCCTTCATGTGTACCTTCTTGCAGGGTGCTAAGTAGGTGTTGGTCAGGTCTATGTGGATACTATCCCGTTCTTCGGGATGATAGATGAAGAACATGCGGTCGGCAAAAATCCGTCCCGTTTCGTCGAACACGGTGATTTGGTTCACTCCGTTGGGAATCTCGTCGCGCGGATACTCCACCGTCACCGGGTGGTCCTTGTCGGTGCGGATGGTGTCAAACGCCATCACCACGCCATTGCGATAGAGCACCACGCCCCATTGTCGATTGTCGAGGGTGGGGGAGACGGTGATTTGTGCCGTAACGTTTCGCCCCGAAACGGCATTCACCTGCATGGCACACCCCTCCGCTTCGGCAGCAGGCATCTCCAGTTTGCGGGTGGTTCCCTTGGCGCCCACCACTTCAAAATAGAGAGGTTCGGCGGTGGGGGTATAGAAGAAGACGCCCCGTCCCTCCTGTATCGGACGGATGTTTTCCTGAAGGATGTTGCCGTTGGCATCCCGTATATTACAAGACACCTCATTGAGATTTTTTCCGTTGACATCCAATATCTCGAACGCGGCGCGGCACTCCAGTCCCTGTATCACCGTACCGCCTTCGGGGTAGAAACGTACTCTTATCTTTTTGGCTTTCACGGAGTCCTTCAGCGTTTTGTCGGACAGCGCATCACGTCCCAAGTCGGGGTTGATTTCGCAATCGGTGTAATCGCCCTCTTTTTTAGGTTTTCCGAAGATAGGGAACACGCGGCTAAAGATGCCGTTAGCGTCCCAGTTGGTCATGTATCGGGTGTAGGCTCTCACCTCGTAGAATCCGTTGTCCAGGAGGTCGGTGAGGTGGAAGCATCCGGTTCCTTGTCCGTTTTCCAGTTTCACCTTTTTGGTTTGTATCACATCGCCCACGGGTGTGAGGAGTTCCACGTAGAGCACCCGACTGATGTCGCTGAGTGTCCCCTTGTCGGTGCGCATCACGTAGGCTTTGAAGTAGAGTGTTTCCTCCTTGAAGTATCCGTTGTTATCGAGGTGTAAGTAGACTTTTTCCTGTGGAAATATTTTGTTGAATGCAATAGCGGTTCTCACGTATTGTGTCAATTTCGTTTGCACGGAGTCGGGTGTAGGCGAAAAAACGCCCGTATCCCGTGCGTGCATCGTTAGTGATGCGCACAGGATACAAGCGATTGCAATACTATAATATATTCTACGTAAGGTTTTCATCATTCAAGTTGCAAATT
>CAYSOK010000198.1:0-2723 GCA_964432645.1 uncultured Bacteroidaceae bacterium
TTACCGCCTAAAACTTCAGCAACTCCTGATAGAGACGCTGCACCGGAAGCCCCATAACATTGAAGTAACTACCCTCCAAACGCGTCACACCTATGTAGCCAATCCACTCCTGTATGCCATACGCCCCCGCCTTATCAAAAGGACGATAACGCTCTATATAATAATCTATTTCCTCCTCCGTCAATGCAGCAAACGTCACATGACTCACCACACTGAAACAGTGCTGACGCTCCTGCGTAGTGATAGAAACACCCGTAATCACCCGGTGCGTATTCCCCGAAAGCATCCGCAACATGCGACGAGCATCCTCACCATCCTTCGGTTTACCAAGCACCTCACCATCCATCCAAACAATCGTATCCGCCGTTATGATGAGATCCCTCTCCCCCATCGTAGCCCGATACGCCTTCGCCTTCGCCCTTGCAATATAAAGAGGAATCTCCTCCGCCGACAAACCGACAGGATAAGATTCATCCACCCCTTGCAACGTACGCACCGTGAAAGCAATATCCAGTCCCGCCAACAACTCCCTTCTACGTGGAGAATTGCTAGCCAAGACCACATCGTATTTCTTTAAATTTTCCATCCCCGTTTTACACGATTTCTACCAACCAAACGCCGTTCTATCCGCCATCCATTTGCCTTGAGCACGCATCACCTGCTCCACCACATCTCTACCACATCCCTCACCACCTTTGGCATGACTGATGTAGCACGCTATCTGTTTGATTTCCGGAGCAGCATCCGCCGGACAACACGGACATCCACAAGCCCGCATCACCTCATAATCAGGGATATCGTCCCCCATGTAGAGCACCTCATCGGACTGCAGACCATACTTCTCCAAGAGTTCCTCGTAAACCTCTATCTTGACACTGCAACCCAGACGAACCTCCTGACAGCCCAACCCCACATAACGCGTGTAGACAGCCTCGGAACGACCACCCGTAATGATGCCCACCAACAATCCCGCCTTCACCGCGAGTTGCATGGCATAGCCATCCTTAATACTCACCGTGCGCATGGGCATGCCATCGCTATTGAGCACTATGGTTGAAGAACTTAACACGCCATCCACATCAAAGAAGAGCGCCTTTATCTTTTTTAAATCGTATGGAATCATCTTTTATTTCTTTTTCTGCGCCACCTCATGGATGCGCTTGCTTATAAGTGCATATATCTCCCGCATCTCCGGAGCATCGGAGAGGAGCTGCTGTTGTGCTTGCATCACATTTTCATCGTATCGTACGGCAGGACCGGTCTGCGCCTGTTGGGGCGACAAGAAGTGAACCTTGCGTGCGGTCTCATCTATCAAGGGAAGCATGACATCGAAGTTGATGCCCGCCTTAGCTGTCAACTCGCTCGCCATTTCGTAGCAGTGATTCACGAAGTTACAAGCGAAGACAGCAGCCAGATGGAGGAAACGACGATGTTCGGAATCCATGAGATGAATGCTCGTAGTCACCGTCTGCGCCAGTCGTACCATATCGCGCTCCGTGGCATCGTCCACTCCCTCCACAAAGCAGGGGATGGATTCAAACTCCACATGATGCGCCTTGCTGAAGGTCTGCATGGGATAGAGCACACCATAACGAGTGGCCTTGCCCTCGAACACACTCATAGGGATACTCCCGGCCGTGTGTACGAAGAGTGCCTCCCTACGATCGGGACAAAGGCGTGCGATAACCTCCTCCAGGGCAGAGTCCTTAAGGGAAAGGATATAGACATCAGCCTCACGTGTAACCTCTTCTACAACAGTAGTATAGGGACATCCTAAATTTTCCGCCAAATGGCGTGCAGCCTCCTCGGTACGAGAGAACACCTGCACCACCTTACAACCGCCCACTTTGAGGGCACGTCCCAGATGAGTAGCAAGATTGCCGGCTCCAATGAGGGCGATTCGAGTGATATTTGCCATTAGTCTTTCTTTTGATATTGGTTGATGTGAACATGCTCCCAGAGGAGTTTCTCCTCGTCGATAGGTTTACGTTCTTGATCCTTGTGCCCTACGGCAACGATGGAGAGTACGCGCATTTCCGCAGGTAGCCCCAAGATTTCGCGACAGTTCTCCTCAGCCGGAGTACCGTCGGCAGCCATACGGTTACGTATCTGCACCCAGCAAGCTCCCAGTCCCATATCGGCAGCGGAAAGGAGCAGATAGGTAGTTGCGGCGGAAGCGTCTTCCACCCACACATCGCTCTTGGTAGAGTCGTAGGCTACAACGACAGCGAGGGGTGCTCCCTCCACGAGTTCTGCGCCATGGTCCTTGCTGTGAGCAAGTTTGGAGAGCAGTTCTTTATCATCGACAACGATAAATTCCCATCCGCGTACACTCTTTCCGGAGGGCACCATGAGTGCGGTTTTGAGCAGTGTCTCAACCTGTTCCTGAGTCAATTCTTCGTTTGTGAATCGACGTATGCTTCTTCTATTTTTGCAGAGTTCCTTAAAATCTTTCATCTTTTATTCCTTTTTTGGAAGACAAAGGTAAGATTTCTTTTTGATACTACCAAAAAGAAGATAAAAAAAAACGTCCACGAGCGAGTATCCACGGCGCACGTCCCTACACTGTGGATACCCGCTCGTGGATATATTCGACATCCGGATGGCTCTCTCGTAGTTGTTTACTCAAGTTTCGGATTTACCTAAGTCTTTGATTTATATATCCTTCTTCGACTATTATCCTGTAAACGCCAACTCGTCGAACAGTTGAAAATATAAAAAAG
>CAYSOK010000199.1:0-2718 GCA_964432645.1 uncultured Bacteroidaceae bacterium
ATGATTAATACATATTGGTGGTGGCAAAGCTCGGGATTCAAAAAGTCGTGAGGTGCATAGCCATTGTGTAAAAACATTGTTCGTAACAAAAAAAAGAATACAGGGCCGGCCGTAATCACGACCGGTCCTTTTTTGTAAAAGAAGATAATTAAAATAAAATATAACGATGACTTATCAAGTAGACGAAAATGGATTCTATGGAGAATTCGGCGGTGCTTACATCCCCGAAATACTCTATAAGTGTGTAGAAGACCTCCGGAAAAGCTATCGCACAATTCTGGAGAGCGAGGAGTTTAAAGAGGAGTTCCGCATGCTGCTGCGCGACTACGTGGGACGACCTTCACCACTGTACTACGCAAAACGCATGAGCGAACGCTACAACTGTCAACTGTATCTCAAACGAGAAGATCTGAACCATACGGGAGCACACAAAATCAATAACGCCATAGGACAAATTCTGCTGGCTAAAAAGATGGGTAAAACACGCATCATAGCCGAAACCGGCGCCGGACAACACGGCGTGGCTACGGCTACGGCTTGCGCACTGATGAACCTGCCCTGCCGCGTGTACATGGGCGCTACCGATGTGAAACGACAGGCTCCTAACGTGGAACGTATGAAGATGTTGGGCGCCGAGGTGTTCCCGGTGGAGAGCGGCAACAAGACACTCAAGGATGCTACCAACGAGGCCATTCGTGACTGGTGCTGTCATCCGGAAGATACCTTCTATATAATAGGTAGTACCGTGGGACCTCACCCCTATCCCGATATGGTGGCTCGCTTGCAGAGTGTCATCTCCGAGGAGATAAAATGGCAGTTGCAGGAGAAGGTGGGACGCGATTATCCCGACTACTTGATGGCTTGCGTGGGCGGCGGTAGCAATGCTGCGGGTACCATCTACCACTATCTGGACGACGAACGTGTGAAAATCGTTCTGGCAGAGGCCGGTGGACTGGGTGTGGATACCCCAATGACGGCGGCTAGCATGCAGATTGGTACCGTGGGTATTCTGCACGGAGGTAAAATCAAACTGATGCAGACGGAGGATGGACAAATCATCGAACCCTACTCCATCTCTGCCGGACTGGACTACCCGGGTACGGGCCCGCTACACTGCAACCTGCATGCCACGGGACGCTCTACGGTGCTGGCGGTAAACGATGACGAGGCGCTGCGCGCAGCCTTTGAGTTGACCCGCATGGAAGGCATCATCCCGGCACTGGAGTCGGCACACGTGCTGGGCGCACTGCCGAAGATGAAGTTTAAACCCACCGATGTGGTGGTGCTCACCGTGAGCGGACGTGGCGACAAGGACTTGGCTACCTATCTGGCACACAAGGATGAGATAACCAAAGAATAATCTATATCTACACGAAAGAAAATGAGTAAATTCCAATATACTACTTGTAGTAAAAAACGCTTGGGCGACCTCTATACACCGGTGAGCACGTACATGAAACTGCGCGACTTGTATCCGCAGAGTGCGCTCATGGAGAGTTCGGATTATCATGGGGGCGAGAACAGTCGCAGCTTCATCGGTATAGACCCGATTGCGAGCGTGGGCATCAGCCACGGTGTGGGGTTCTGCAAGTTCCCGGACGGGAGTGGCACGGAGCACGAGGTGAACGATTCCTATAAGAGCGACAAGGTGATAAACAGCTTCTTGCAGGAGTTTAAGATAACGGGCGAGAACGCTTGTTACTGTGGACTTTACGGGTACACTTCGTTCAATGCGGTGCGCTATTTCGAGAACATCAATGTGAAGGATGAGACGCAGGCACAGAACGATGCTCCGGACATGCTGTACATCCTCTATAAATATGTGATTGTGTTCGACCATTTCAACAATAGTCTCACGCTGGTGGAACTGTTGCAGGATGGCGAAGAGAGTGGTCTGGAGAAGCTGGAGCACGACATAAATCGTCCGGACATACCGGTATATGAGTTCCATCCGGAGGGAGAGACCACCAGTCCGCTCACCGACGAGGAGCACAAGGCGAATATACGTAAGGGTATAGCACACTGTTTGCGCGGCGATGTGTTCCAGATAGTGTTGAGCCGTAGATTCATACAGCGCTACACGGGCGATGATTTCAAGCTCTATCGTGCCCTGCGCAGCATCAACCCCTCGCCTTATCTCTTCTACTTCGATTTCGGAGGTTTCCGCATCTTCGGTTCCTCTCCCGAGACCCACTGTCGCATAGAGGGTCGCAGGGCGTACATCGACCCGATTGCCGGAACCACTCGTCGCACGGGCGACCCGGAGAAGGATGCGCGCAATGCACTCTACTTGAAAAACGACCCCAAGGAGAATGCCGAGCACGTGATGTTGGTGGACCTGGCACGCAACGATTTGAGCCGTAACTGCCACCATGTGAAGGTGGATTTCTACAAGGATATGCAATACTACAGCCACGTGATTCACCTGGTGAGCCGTGTGAGCGGTGAACTGGACGAGGGAGCGGATCCTGTGAAGGCATTCATCGATACCTTCCCCGCCGGAACACTCTCCGGAGCACCCAAAGTGCGTGCCATGCAGTTGATTAGCGAATACGAACCACACGCTCGCGGAGCCTACGGAGGATGTATAGGATTCATCGGCTTCGACGGTTCTCTGAACCAAGCCATCACCATACGTACCTTTATTAGCCGCAACAATACCCTATGGTTCCAGGCCGGTGGCGGTATCGTGGCAAAGAGCAACGAGGATTATGAGTT
>CAYSOK010000200.1:0-2687 GCA_964432645.1 uncultured Bacteroidaceae bacterium
TTTCTTTGCAGAGGTCTTCTTCTTTGTTGCCCCGGATTTCTTTCCGGTAGTTTCTTTTATTGTAGCTTCCTTTTCCTTTGTTGCATCCGCCTTCTGCGTATTTTTTCTTTTGCGCACCACCTTTCGGCGTTTGCCTTTCTCCCCGGGGACTTCACTGTGAACAACCTCCAATATCGGTTGCATACTCTGTGACGGTTCCGGAGTCTTTGGCTCCTGCTTGTTGCTGCGCAACTCCGTAAGTTTTGTCTCTAAGTGATGCTGCGTCACTTGTCCACGTGTCTGATACGTGATGTTCTCGGGCAGGTCACCGTAGAGCTCCACAAAACGGTCAATCGTGGATGGCGAGGTAAACACCACTTGCTTGATGTGCTGCAACGGAATGCGCTTGGGAGACTCCGGCGGAAGATTGAGGTATGCTGTTACACACGTCACCTTGAACCCCAACGCCTCCAGTCCCTCCGGAATAATCGGCAGAGCCAAGTTGGAACGCGGAATCAGCACCGACCCCTTCTTGCGACGACGTGCAAACCAGTCAATCACGCCATAAGAATCGTCCTTCTCCACCTGCGTAAAGCGACGAACACCACACGCCTTCAGCGCTTCCGAAGTGGTTTCTCCGATGCTCACCACCGAGATACGCCCCAAACTCTTGGGAGGCACCGTGCGGAACCAATGCTCCACACCGTATCTACTCGTAAACAATAGAAAATCATATTCCTTGATATTCTCCGCACACCGCGTCAACTCCGACGTATCCTCTACCGGAGCAATACGAATGAGCGGCAAATGAATATACTCCGGATTCGGGTTCACACAGCCCGTATACAACGTCTGCTTGATATCCTCCGATGCATGGTCGTAAAGATGCGCCACCGTACCCACCAACGAAATCAGTGGAGTGGGGTAGCGGTTGTGCTCCCGGCTCAAACGCCCCAGCGTGGTCTTCCACACCCGGCGATCCGGCAACGAAACATTGTGTACCAGAGCCACCGGTGTAGACTCCGCCCAGCCCTTCTCAATGAGAGCCCCCGAGATACGTTCCATCTGGTCCGCCCCCATGTAGTACACCAACGTCTCCGCATCCGGCGTAATCGGTTCCGCCGCATGACCGTTTACAAACGCCACACTCGACGAAAAATCACGATGTGTAAGACTCACCTTCAAGTCCGCAGCCATTGCTGCCGCCGTCGTAACACCCGGAATCACCTCCACATCGACCAACAGTCGCTGCAGGTATTCAATCTCCTCTCCCGCATGCGCAAACATCATCGGGTCACCCCCCTTGAGGCGAACCACCTGTTTGCCCTCACGAGCAGCGTGAAGCATCATACGATTTATCTCCGCCTGCTCCTTGTGATGCGCACCGCTCCGTTTGCCCACATACACCTTCTCCGCGTTCAACTCCTGTAAGAAACCCTTGGAGGTGAGGTCATCGTAGAAGATGATGTCCGCTCGCTGAATCGCCTTCAGCGCCTTGATGGTCAGCAACTCCGGATCGCCCGGACCAAAACCCGCCAACGTCACCTTGCCCTGCAGGTGCATGATGTCGAACTTCTCAAAGAGCGGCGGCAAATCCTCGCGGTCGGCACGCGCCGTAATTGCCAGATAGCCCTGCAACGGATGCGTGTCAAACGGCAGCACCTCGGCTATTTCGTCCCGGAGCTCCAAACGGTTCAGCGCACACGTCGCCACAATTACCGCATCGTAGTCTCCCCGATGCACCTGCGCAATACGCTCCTCGATGCAACCGCGGATGCCCTTCACCACCAAGTCGGGACGCAACTGTTCCAACTCTCGTTTGCGGAGCGGTGAACTTGTGCCCACCACGCTCCCCGCCGGCAACTCCTCCAATCGCAAATGGTTGTTGCTCACCAGCGAATCGGTCGTGTCGCTCGCCGCCAGCAGCGCAATCACCTTCAGTCCCGCCGGTAGCGGATACGGAAGATCCTTTGCCGAGTGAACCGCTATGTCTGCCTTTTCGTTCAGCAACGCCTCGTCCAGTTCTCGCGTGAAGATATCGCTCGGAGCCTCGCCCGTAAGCAAGGATATATTCTTACGTTTATCGCCAAATGATGGCAGATATTTTACCTCCCCCTTTACATCCGGGTAGTGTGCCAAAGCCTCTTGCACCTGGATTTTAGACAAACGACTATCCCGTGCAATGACACGTACTTTTGTCTTCTTTTTCTTCATCTATCCTACAAATCTTTTTCTGCGTTCCAACTCCTGCATCAGGTGAACAATCTCCTCTTCGATAATCTCTTCGGCACGTTTCACCTCCTGTTGACGCACCTCCAGGTTGCCACGTACCCGCTGTTCCACATCGGCGATGTTGAACAGTTGTACGCCCGGCTGTTCTCCCAGAGCCGCATCGATGTCGCGCGGAAAAGCCAAGTCAATTGCCACCAAGTGCTTTTCCTCCGGAACATCCCCCTTGTATATAATAAGGTGTGGAGCCGATGTTGCACTAATTACCACATCACTTTCCGCCAGGAAAGTCTGCTTCTCCTCCAGCGAATACACCCCGATGCCCATCGGCGCCGCCAATGCCTCCGCCTTCTCCCGACTACGATTTGCCAAGAAGAGCAATCCCGCTCCCTTGTTCTGCAAAAACTTCAGGATATCCGTGGTCAGTTTGTTCACCCCAATCAGAGTGATACGCGTATGTTTCCAATCCGTATGCAACG
>CAYSOK010000201.1:0-2686 GCA_964432645.1 uncultured Bacteroidaceae bacterium
TACTCGCTCGTAGTTGTTTATACAAACCCGAAAGCTGAGTTCTAATACTCCTCTATCGCCTGTTTACACGCCTCCATCAACCAACCCGGCGTGGAGGTGGCACCACAGATGCCTACCGATTGGGCTTGTTTTACCAAGTTGAAATCTATTTCCGACGGATCCTCTATGAGATGCGAATTGCTGTTCACACTCTTGCACTCATGGAACAACACCTTGCCGTTGGAACTCTTCTTGCCACACACAAACAGCACCAAATCGTGACGCTGCGCAAATGCCCGTATGTCCGACATGCGATTCGCCACCTGACGGCAGATTGTATCAAACGAACGGAATGTGGCCGTGGGGGCGATATGTGACTCAATATACGCCACAATCTCACGAAAATCGTCCAACGACTTGGTTGTCTGGGAATAAAGACGAATATCCTTGGTAAAATCCAAACGACGCTGCACCTCCTCCAAGTTCTCCACCACAATTGCAAGACCATCCGTCTGTCCCACCAGGCCCAACACCTCCGCATGACCCGGTTTACCGAAAATCACAATCTGCTTGTTCTCCAACGGACCATCGTGAAACTCCTTCTTAATACGTTCCTGCAAATGCAACACCACCGGACAGGTCGCATCGATAATCTCAATCCCCTGCTCTCGCGCCCGCTCATACGTGGAAGGCGGTTCGCCGTGCGCACGCAACAACACCTTGCGGTTGGGCAAGCGATCCAAATCCTCGTGCTCTATGGTGATAAGCCCCAACGAACGTAGGCGATCACACTCACGTCCGTTGTGCACTATATCCCCCAGGCAGTACAAAGGCGCATCCTGATGCTGCAACTCCTCCTCTGCCTTCTTGATGGCACGTGTCACGCCGAAGCAGAAACCCGAGCCCTTATCTATCTCTATTGGAATGTTCATAAATCACTTATTGACAGTCTCTTGATAACGCGCCAGCAACCACGCATTCTGCTCCTCACGCGTCATCAGGCTATTGTCCAACTCCAGCGCATCCTCCGCCTTACGCAGCGGACTCACGGCACGCGTCATGTCAATATGGTCACGCTCCTTCACGTTTTGAAGAATCGCCTCATAGTCCGCAGCCATTCCCTTCTCCTGCAACTCCTTAAATCTACGCTCCGCGCGAATCTCCGCCGATGCCGTCACATAAATCTTCAGTTCCGCATTCGGGAACACCGTGGTACCGATATCACGACCGTCCATCACTATGCCTCCCTTCTGACCCATCTCCTGTTGCAAACGCACCAACGCAGCACGCACGAAATCCAGGGCTGCCACCGGACTCACCAAAGAAGAGACCTCCATGGTGCGAATCTGACTCTCCACATTCTCACCGTTCAAATAGGTTTCCGGGAAACCCGTTTCACGGTTCAGTACAAAGGAGATGCGGATATCGTCAATCGCCGCACGCAACGCCTCGGCGTCTACCGTACCCTCCCCCGTCATGCCGTGACGAAGCGCATAGAGCGTCACCGCACGATACATGGCACCACTGTCCACATAGATGTAGTCAATAGCCTTCGCCAACTGCTTCGCCATGGTACTCTTTCCACAGGAGGAAAAACCGTCAATCGCAATCGTAATCTTTTTCATTCTTTCTCGATTTATCTATTCAATACTCTAATTATGTACTTAAAAACTATACGCCACGTTGTACAACAGCGAAGCCGAGGATACGTGCAACTTGGCATAGGAGATACCTAATTTAAAACGCTTTACGAACAATCCACCGCCAAAGCTCCAACCGGCACCGTGACTCTTCCCCAACACCTTCATCTCATACGCCCGGCGAAAATTGTATCCGGCAGCTATCCAAATGTTGTCACTCGGCAAGAACTCCACGCCCACGTTGAAGTGGTTAATCAGACGCTTCCCGAAACTCACCTTCGTCTCCTCGGCATCCTCCTCCCCCTCCGTCACGTTGGGTACATAATAATAATAGGAACTCTTCCAGTGAAACAGATCCGTCATCGTCACCGAAAGGCGAATCGGCGCCTGCTCCAGACGCTTGGTGAAACCCACCTCGAAGTCCGTCGGCAACTTATATCGCTTGTCCGCAAACGTCTTCAACTGGCCACCCAAATTCTGCGCCACCAAGGAAACCGACAGGTCACGCTCCGCGTCATAGTAGTTAAGACCCAAGTCCACCCCCACCGCAAACGCCGAATAGTCGGCATACTTCGAATAGATACCCCGCAGCGTCACGCCACCCAGAAAACAGTCACTCAGTTCATAACTGTACGTACCCGACAGCACGATATCCTTCGCCGAAAACGTTCCCGACACGATACCCGAAGCATCCGCCTCCGTCATGCTCCCGTAATCCATCAACTGTGCCGCCACCGCCACCGAGGAACGGTCGTTCGCAAAGAAGGCATAAGAAGCACTCCCCACCTTGCACCCCCCGGGATACGTCATATAGTTCAACCCCAACGTACGGTCAGACACATTGCCCAACAGAGCAGGATTCTGGAAGACCAACGTAGCATCATCCTCAGCCAACGAGATATTCTTCCCACCCAACGCAGTAGCATGAGCGGAAACCGGCAATTTTAAAATGTTGTAGAGCGACTGAGACTCCTGCGCCACAAGGGACATTGCCCACCCCAAGAACGCCGCGATAAGAAGTGTCTTTTTCATCCTTATTTTATTTGTTCGCCATTCATAGCCCAAAG
>CAYSOK010000202.1:0-2674 GCA_964432645.1 uncultured Bacteroidaceae bacterium
TCACGGGGATGCGTACTCCCTGCGCCGTCATATTGCCGGACTGCGCCTGGTAAACCGCCTTTGCAGTTTCATAATTGGCTTTGGCAGCCTCGAGTTCTTTTGTTGACACTATGTTTTCGGCGGCAAGACGCTCGGCACGGCGATAGGCCTTCTCGGCGGTCTCATAGGCGATTTTAGCTTTGAGAGCCGGGTCACCGTCCTGTATGTTTTTAGAGGAAACGGTAGCAAGGGTTTCACCGGCACGCACTTCAACCCCCTCCGTAATAGAACCGTTGGCAAAGCTCAGTACACCGGCAGCAGTAGCAGCGATGGTCGTTTCATCGCCCTGCGGCGCTTGGATTTGTCCACCCACCTTAAACGCAGAGTGGAAAGGAGCTGCAGTTGTGGTTTCTATACGCAAATCGGCAGCTTTGGCTTGTGCCTTGGTAAAGGCTATCTCATTGGCAGGATGTCCACCGCCCTCGTGGTCATCGTCGTCATCATCATCGGCATGCGTGGTGGTGGAGGCTCCGCAACTTGCCAACAAGAGGGAAACAGCCACAGACCAAGCGAATATAAAATATTTATTCATTTAGACTTCTGTTGTAATTCGTTCGTAATGGTCATCCCTTGAAAAAAGGATGATGAAAAATAAATCGGGGAGATCAGAACAAAGGGATTACCCCCCATTCCGGATTACGACAAAAAAGGAGGAGCCCGAAGGGCAAAAATAGTATGCTGCGGAGATACGTAGTGCGGAATACACATACGTCCGTATCGCCGTCCCTTCGACACAAGCGCACTAAGAATGGCAAAAAAGATTGAAGGCAACAAACTAAACAACGGGAGGAACTGCACCGGAGCTATCACGGCACGCTGCACTCCTACACGCGGAGCGATGTATTCCGACTCCTCCACACACGAACTCGTATCGCCGTGATGATGCGTGTGAATATCGTTGGTTGCATTGTCTTTATTGCAGTGTTCCACCACATTACACACCACTCCATTGTGATGATGATGGGGCGGTGTAAAGGGCAAAAGCAACAGCATAATCGTTGCCAAAGCCACAGCAAAGGTGAACACTTTCTGTTTCATAGCGTGCAAATTTACGAAAAAGAGGGCAAATGCCCTCCAAATATTCCGTTAAAACAGATTAAAGCTATACTTTCGAGAAGCTGAGACTACCCAGAGCATTACCCACAATCATAATCAGCAGATTACCGCTAAAGCCCAACGGGCACTCCGCCATACGCTCCGCGAAATGTGCACCGGCATCCTCCGCCATCCACATCCAAAAGTATCCGAAGTTCGCGATACAGTGCTCGAAACCACAGAGGATGAAGAACATAATCGGCATAATAACCGTCAAAGGATTCTGTGTCTTACGCCACCCGTTCACTGCCAAATACATCATAGCACCGCATCCCCACGACAGGAACAGCGCGCTCACCCAAGACTGATGCAATTTGACATCCGCCATCTTATCGATAGCACTCAAATCGAGACGCGTATATGCAGCAGCCGTACAAACCAGTGCAATACCCACAAAATTGGCCACAATAATAGGGAACATACCCCGCTGCAAATTCCAAAGGTCGGAAGGTCGTTCCACATATCCGATACGACCCGTGTACAAAGGGTATCCTTTTATTAGAATACTCAACAATCCCAAAGAGAAAAGGAAGGAGCCCAAGATGTGTGATTCGGAGACCACATAGACAATATCCCCCAGTCCAATCAGCACTCCCGCCAAGAGAGATTGAATCAAAAACGCTATTCGTTCATTCATGTTATTCTGTTTTGTTATTATTAGACGGTGCAAAAATACGAAAAAAAGTCCCAATAAGGGATATATTAGATGTAAAATCGTAAGATAAATGAGGGAATTTGAAGAAAAATGCGTAAATTTGCGCTCCGAAAAATAGAATTTAGAATAAAGGAAGAAGACAATGAGTAATATAGAAATTCCCATTCTGCTCCTCACCGGCTATCTGGGAAGCGGAAAGACAACATTGGTTAACCACATTCTTTCCAACAAAAGTGGTATTAAGTTTGCCGTTATCGTGAACGATATCGGCGAGGTGAACATAGATGCCGACCTGATTCAGCGCGACGGCATCGTGGGGAAGAAGGACGAGAGTTTGGTGGCTCTCCAGAACGGTTGTATCTGCTGCACCCTTAAGATGGATTTGATTGAACAGATATGCGAAATTACTCGTATGCACAAGTTCGACTACATTGTCATCGAGGCGAGCGGTATCTGCGAACCGGCTCCTATCGCACAGACCATCTGTTCTATTCCGGGTTTGGATCCGGAATATACCAAGGATGGAGTGGCGCGCTTGGACTGCGTGGTTACCGTGGTAGATGCCCTGCGTATGCAGAGTGAGTTTGCGTGCGGTGACAGTTTGAAGAAGAAACATCTGGACGAGGACGATATAGAGAATCTACTGATTCAACAGATTGAGTTCTGTAACATGGTCATATTGAACAAAGTTTCCGAGGTTTCACCGGCAGAATTGGAGCGTATCAAGCAGATTATCCGTGCTTTGCAGCCCAATGCTTGCATCTATGAGTGCGACTATGCCAACATCGGTATCGAAGAGATTATCCACACGGGGCTCTTCGATTTTGCATCGGTAGCTACCTCTGCCGGATGGATTCAGGAGATTGAGAAAGAGGTTACCGAGGA
>CAYSOK010000203.1:0-2595 GCA_964432645.1 uncultured Bacteroidaceae bacterium
GTACCACGAACCGGTTTTTTGAGGACGTTCCACGAAACGTCCCTACACTGTGGATACTCGCTCGTGGATGTCTATTTATTTTTCTTTATCCTCGTAAAAAATCTTGTTGGCTCCCGAGGTGATGACCACTGCTTCGGGGTGTTGAGACGCAAAACTGTCAATGTGTCGAACACGCTTCTCCTCCAACATCTCATCGATGGCAATGAGGATACCGGTCTCCTCTACATCGCCGAATCCATAGTTGATGGCGGTACCAAACATCTTCATCGTGGGAGAAAGCCCCATGTACGCATTCACCAACGGAGGTATGTTGAAACCCAACTTACGAACTTCGCGGTTCAGAATCTTGTAATCCTCCTTGAACTCATCCTCGCAGAAAAGTTTGCGAAGTTCCTCCTTGTCGCAATCAATCTCAAGCGGCTTCTTCGGAATAATCAACCCCTCCTTGTCGCCAAAATGCTTCTGGAGGAAGTAGAGAATCATGTTGCGACCGTAGCGGTGAAAAGAAGGATACATGGTCATCTTACCAAAGAAATATTTTACCTCCGGCATGATGACGGTGAGAGCTCCCAGTCCATCCCACAAGTTGTCGAGCGCAAACAGACTCTTGCTACCGTTCTTGCGCGTGTTCTGATACTCCAGTGTCACAAAAGAACGACCCAACTCAATGGTGTACGGCATGTACTCCTTCATAAACTTCTCGGAGAAGTCGAACATGTGCGATGTGGCCAAGTGCGGCTGCCCCTCGGCATCCACCTCCACTTCGGAACCCAGCAGATAACGGTATCCGCCGATAATCTCCTTCGCCTCCGGATTCCACACAATCAGCTGTTTGTACGGATTCTCGCAGGTGTCAAATTCATCTAAGTCCAATTCCATTCCCGTTCCACCGCCACCGGCGCGGAACGCAATCTCGCGCAAACGACCGATTTCTCGCAGTACGTTGGGCGAATCTTGCCAGGTTACAATGTATATTTCGTTATGACTCTTATTGGTAAATCTTAATCGTTTCTCTTCTGTGAGTTCCTTCTCCAGAACCTCGACAGGAATAGGATCAATTATCTTTTCCATTATAGTATATGTTGAAACTAAGCTAATTTATAGACAATGTCTTGTACGTATTGTGCCCATTGTGTGGGAGTCTTTGATTTGTCGAACGTCTGCCAAGGGATGGGCTGGCCGATGGTTACCCGGAAGGTCTTGTGCAGGTTCTTGTGCATCTCGTCGGGCAGGAAGAGCATGGCGAGATTGAATTTGAGTCCTATGCGCTTGCAGAGGTTGGCTATGCGGTAGAAGCGGTTGGAGTTGCGCCCTTCGAAATGGATGGGCACGATGTCTCTTTGGCTCTCTACGCTCAGTGTGATGCAGGACTTCTTCCATGGGAGGTCGCGTATCACGCCGTTTATCTTGCGCGAACACAGTCCGGCGGGGAACATGATGATTTGATTGTCCGAGTGGAATGCTTCGTGGAGTATCTCCGGCAGGTTGCGTGCTTGTTTACGCTTGTCCAGATTGGTGCCGTTGATGGGTACGCACAGTGGGGCGAGTCCTTGCAGGTTCATGAGAAGGTCGTTCACGAGATAGCGTACTTTGCCGTCGTACTGTTTGCCGATGATGGAACCCAGTGTCACGCCATCGAGTCCGCCCAGTGGGTGGTTGCTCACAAAGGTGTATTTGCCGTCTGCCGGGGGGAAGTTCTCCGGATGGCGTATTTCGATGGTGGCATCGAGGAATTCTATGCAGTATGTGCAGAAGTCAACTCCCTGATAACCTTTGTCCAAGCAGGTGTTCAGCCAGTCTTGGTGTATCAGTTTTTTGAGCGCATTGATGAGGAAGTTCGGGATGTAGCGGTTGTTTTTTCCCGCTTTTTCTCGAACAATCTTATCCAAGTCAATGTACTTTATTTGCTCTTTCGGTATACGTTGCATCTTTTACAATTCTTCTATTTAGATGCAAAAGTAGTTAAACTTTGCGACTTTATCGAATATCTTGCAAAAAAAATGGCTGAGAAGTGCAATTTTTGTCTCTTTTCGTTGGCTGCTGTGTGGTGTACGTGGCCGTTATGAAAGCACGAATTTCTTGTTGTTGATGACGTAGATGCCTTTGGGGAGTCCGTTCAGGACATTGGTTCCTTTTGTGAGTTTGAAGGCGCAGTAGAACGCTCCGGTTTTACGGTAGACGGGGAGGAGTTGGCTGGTTTCGCTCTGTACGAACAGTGTGCTTCCCTGAATCTTTATGGAGACCGGTTTGGGACTTGTTGCCAATCGCTTGGTAAAATCCAGCTCTACTTGCGGAACATACTTACATACGGGCTCGTTCTTGCTGCTATCTGCTCTCATGTTTTGCGGGAGAGAGAACAGCAAGGTTAGTGCTGCAAATAGAGTTGTTCTGATGTTCATAGTGCTTTTTTATTATTTTACGGCGCAAAGTTACGATATTTTAAGCAAATAACCATAAGAATGTGAATAAAAATCGATATTTATTTCATTTTTGTCGTTGAAAGGGTGGATATTCCTAATTTGATTTCAGATGATGGGGAATATCCACAGTGTAGGGACGTTTCGTGGAACGTCCTCAAAAAAGCCGGTTCGTGGT
>CAYSOK010000204.1:0-2588 GCA_964432645.1 uncultured Bacteroidaceae bacterium
TGCAGAATGCCATTCAGACCGTACAGCAGCACGGCGGACAGATGATTGAACCGGAGCATGTAATGACCGGTGTCATGAAAGTGGGCGACAGCGTGTGCCGTTTCTTGTTCAGCAAGACGGGCGCTAACCTGGCGCATGTAACCCAACAGGTGGAGAAGTTGGTTGCATCGGCTCCACGTGTACAGGGGGGCGAACCTTATCTAAGTCGCTCCACCAATGATGTTTTTACCAAGGCTGAGGAGATTAGCAAGAAGTGGGGCGATGAGTATGTGACCATCGAGACTCTTCTCATGGCACTCCTTCAGGTAGACTCACAGGTGAGCCACATTCTTAAGGATGCAGGACTTACAGAAAAAGAGTTGAATACCGCTATAAAGGAACTCCGCAAGGGGGAAAACGTTAAGTCTCAGAGCAGCGAAGATACTTATCGTTCTTTGGAGAAATACGCCCGCAACTTGGTGGAGGATGCCCGCAACGGCAAGTTGGATCCGGTGATTGGTCGTGACGAGGAGATACGACGTGTGTTGCAGATTCTGAGTAGACGTACCAAAAACAACCCTATTTTGATTGGTGAACCGGGTACGGGTAAGACGGCTATCGTTGAGGGGTTGGCACACAGAATCCTGCGTGGTGATGTGCCGGAAAATCTGAAAGATAAGCAGTTGTACTCTTTGGATATGGGAGCTCTGATTGCCGGAGCCAAGTACAAGGGTGAGTTTGAGGAACGTCTTAAGAGTGTCATCAACGAGGTCACTTCGAGCGACGGCAACATCATCTTGTTCATCGATGAGATTCACACCTTGGTGGGTGCCGGTAAGGGCGAGGGTGCCATGGATGCAGCCAACATTCTGAAACCTGCCTTGGCGCGTGGCGAGTTGCGCAGTATCGGTGCTACGACCCTCGATGAGTATCAGAAGTACTTTGAGAAAGACAAGGCCTTGGAGCGTCGTTTCCAGATGGTTATGGTGAACGAACCGGATACGCTGAGCAGCATCTCCATTCTGCGTGGACTGAAGGAGCGTTACGAGAACCACCACAAGGTACGTATCCAGGACGATGCCATTATAGCAGCGGTAGAACTGTCCAACCGTTACATCACGGAACGTTTCTTACCGGATAAGGCTATTGACTTGATGGATGAAGCCGCTGCCAAACTACGTATGGAGCGTGATTCCGTACCGGAGGAGTTGGATGAAATCACACGTAAACTGAAACAGTTAGAGATTGAACGTGAAGCGATTAAGCGCGAGAACGACACAGCGAAACTGGAGCAGTTAAACAAGGAGATTGCAGACCTGAAGGAACAAGAGAAGCAGTTCCAAGCCAAGTGGCAGAGCGAACGTACGTTGGTGAACCAAATTCAGCAACACAAGCAGGAAATTGAGAACCTGAAGTTGGAGGCGGAACGTGCAGAACGAGAAGGTAACTACGGTCGAGTCGCCGAGATTCGTTACGGCAAGCTGAAGGAGTTGGAGAGCAAGATTCAAGAGATTGAAGTTCAACTCAAAAGCACACAGGGTGGCGAAGCGATGATCAAAGAGGAGGTTACAGCCGAAGATATCGCCGATGTAGTAAGCCGTTGGACAGGCATCCCGGTGAGCAAGATGTTGCAGAGCGAACGCGATAAATTGCTACACCTGGAGGACGAATTACACAAACGAGTCATCGGTCAGGACGAAGCCATCACGGCGGTGTGCGATGCAGTTCGTCGTAGTCGTGCGGGATTGCAGGACCCGAAGCGACCTATCGGTAGTTTCATCTTCTTGGGTACTACGGGTGTAGGTAAGACCGAGTTAGCCAAGGCATTGGCCGCGTATCTGTTCGATGATGAGAACCTTATGACACGTATCGATATGAGTGAGTATCAGGAGAAGTTCAGCGTGACGCGACTCATAGGAGCGCCTCCGGGATACGTAGGATACGATGAGGGTGGGCAATTGACAGAGGCCGTTCGTCGGAAACCGTACTCTGTGGTATTGTTCGATGAGATTGAGAAGGCGCATCCGGATGTGTTCAACACATTGTTGCAGGTTTTGGACGACGGTCGTCTTACGGACAACAAGGGACGTGTGGTAAACTTCAAGAACACCATCATAATCCTAACGAGCAACCTGGGTAGCAGCTACATACAGGGACGTGTGGAGGAGATGTACAAGAAGGAGTCCGAGATGACAACGGGCACCAATGCGTTCGAAGCACAGTGGTTGGATGAGACACGTGACGAAGTGATGCAGATGTTGAAGAAGACCATTCGTCCGGAGTTCTTGAACCGTATCGATGAAACCATCATGTTCTTGCCGCTTAAGAAGGCGGAAATCCGCAAGGTGGTGGAGATACAGATTCACAACATCCGGCAGATGTTGACCGACAACGGTGTGACGTTACAACTTACCGATGCGGCACTGGATTACCTGGCCGAGGTGGGTTACAATCCGGAGTTTGGTGCTCGTCCGGTAAAACGTGCCATTCAGCGTTACTTGTTGAACGACCTGAGTAAGACGCTATTGGGCATGAGCATCGACAAGACACGTCCTATCGTGGTGGATTGCAAGGAGAATCACCTCACCTTTGCCAATGCATAATGTTTA
>CAYSOK010000205.1:0-2582 GCA_964432645.1 uncultured Bacteroidaceae bacterium
CTCTCTTGTGGGTGTTAACCCATTTTTTATTAATAAAAAAATATGACAATGGACAAAACTCAAAACACGCTTGCGGCACTCGAACAATTGTGCCGCGATGTGGAAGCTTCGGGAATCGATATTGCCCCCGACTTCCCTCGTTATCTGCGACTGGCCTTCGCCATCGCAAACAGTTGTGGTGAACCCGGACGCAATGGCTTCCATCGACTCTGTCGCATCTCACCACTCTACAAACAAAAAGATGCCGACAATCTCTACACCCAATGCGTCCGCGACGGCAAGGGACTAAGCGGATTCGGCAGCGTGGTGCATGCCGCACGCGAAGCCGGCGTACCCCTCACAAAATCCGTTTACGACATTTATGAGGCTAGGGAAAACCCCACACAGACGTGCGTGCGTACCTATTATATGCGCGAGCCAAATCCACACGAAAAATTGTGGGCGAAAGGTTCAAAATGGACCCCGAATCTGCCTTTTTTGAACGCAAACAACGCCACGAACGACATTAATGGCGCAAACGGTGACACCGAAGAAGAACTCTTCGATGTGGAGGATCTTGAGCAGCCCGAAGGTTTCATGCCCGACCCCATGACCCCTCATGAATGGCCTCGATTCCTGGCACAAATGATGGAACTCTCCGACACCCCTTACCAACGCAGTATGGTGTTTCTCGGAGCCCTCTCCGTGCTCGGATGCACCCTCAGTCGTATCCTCACTTTCTGGTACGATAGCCACGAATATTTCACCAATTTACAAATCTTCGTAATGGCACCTCCCGCCTCCGGAAAGGGTGCCGTGGGGTGGATACGTCAACTCGGTCTTCCGCTCCACAAGCGACTCGTGGAGCAGACCATAAAGCAGATGCGCGAATACAAAATTGCTTACAATGCGTGGGTCAAAGAGGGACGCCAACGCGACGACTCCAAGGAACCCGAAGAACCTCCACGCCTGGGATTCTTCATGGCCGGTAACAACACCGGTGCCGGAGTGGTGCGCAATCTCAGCGACAACAACGGACTCGCCATGATCATCGAAGCGGAAGCCGACACCATCACCAATGCCCTCGCTGCCGAACACGGCCACTGGACCGAGGTGATGCGTAAGGCCTACGACCACGACAACCTGACACGCAACCGTCGTACCGACAACGAGTATGTGGAGGTGGACAAACTTCGCCTCTCCATCCTCCTCTGCGGTACCGAAGACCAGTTGGCTCGTTTTATACAGAGTGAAGCCAACGGACTCTTCTCGCGCGTGGTCTTCTTCAATCTGCCCCAACCCTCGGAGTATCGCAACCTCTTCACGCAGGGACGCCCCGTGGACAAGGACGGTCTGTTCCGCGGTTGGGGAGAACGATGGCTTCGTCTCTACGATGCTCTCTCTTCCCACGTACACCGCATCACCCTGGAGCTCACTCCGGATCAGGTCAGCCGTTTCTATCCGCTCCTGGTGCAACACCACCTTCACGCCCGTCTTTCGCACGGAGACGCCCTCCAGGGTACCGTCAGGCGTCTACCGGTCAATGTGGGGCGTATGATGGCCGTGGTGGCGCTCCTACGTGCTCTGGACGACCTTCTCATGGCTTCCGATGAAGTCTTTGAGGCGGGTATTCAGAACATCCAACGTACTCTGGCGGCTCATCCCGCCTTTCGTCCCTATCCGGGAGTACCTCGGGAGAATGTGACGGACGGGATTGTCAACAGTTTCTTGTTGCGGATGGAGGAGTCCGATTTCCAGGCGATGCTCTCTGTCTCTCGATGTCTCTACCGCCACGCCGAGTATGTGTATCGCAAGTTGCCGGGGGAGAAGAAGGTGTGTCGCACCATGACTCTCCGGGAACAGTTCTTGGGCAGTCTGCCTCTCCGGTTCACCACGGAGCAGATCAATACCTTGGGAGAGAAGTATGGTGTGGGGAATCGCGGTGTGCGTCATTTATTGTCGATGCTTGTCAAGAAAAAGTACTTGGTGCATGTCGGCCGTGGACTCTACGAATTTGTCGATGGAGATGTCTCGCGCGAGGCAGCTGCGGAGGAGTTGGGTAATGTCAAACCGGGTCCGAAAGGTTCCGCCACGCCTTCCGCCGTTAATGGCGAAAAAAAGGGGAAAAGGGGGGCTTTTGAGGATGAAAACTCTATTGATGATATTGAGTAGTTGAATGAGATATTTCTTTTTTACACCTTATAATACGTGCGCATTGTGCGTGTGTGTATAGAGAGCGCCACGTGAATTCATGGCGTTTCTTCCCCCGGAGGGTTATTTTTTCACCGCCGTCAAAAGAAAATTCGGCGGCGGTGAAAATTTTTTTTGTCGCCCGTGTTTTTTTATTTTACCGACCGCTAAAATGTAAAGATTCTATATGAGTACCTTTTCCGTACGTCCCTACAGCAAGTCAGAGTTGGCATTGTTGTATTTTCCCTATTCCGATGAGCGCATGGCCGTGCAGCACCTTCGTCGTTGGATGAATCGCAGCACGGACATTCGTGAGATGCTTCGTGAGACCGGTTATCGCACCCACGATCGTGGTTTCTCTGCCCATCAAGTGGAGTTTATTTTCAGTATCTTGGGCGAACCGTAAAAACGTA
>CAYSOK010000206.1:0-2551 GCA_964432645.1 uncultured Bacteroidaceae bacterium
CCGGCTTTTTTGAGGACGTTCCACGAAACGTCCCTACACTGTGGATGTTTTCGTCCATTCGGATGGGTGAACATCCACAGTGTATACTCGCTCGAACTCGTGAACGGCAATGCCCCGTTTTTCTGCGAAAAAAGTTCCCCTGCCTCTCCTCGCAGTGAACTGCGATAGGAGAGGCAGGGGAACCATATACTCGATAAAAAGGCGTTACGTAACAACGGAGAAGATATGCAATTTAAAAAGTCTCATATTCTTTCAAGTAACTTTTAGCAGTAACCGACACATCATACATGTTCTTCACATACTCATAAGCAGTTTCAGCTTTCTGTTCCGCTTCATCGTAGTGCGATGCGATGTACTCCAATTTTGCCGTCAAGTCCTCTGCACTACCGTTCTGAAACACCCAGCCGTATCGCGTGCCACACACCACCTCCTCCGGTCCTTCTCCGGAAGAAACCAGAGCCGGCACTTTTGCAGCCAATGCTTCGGCAACGGTAAGACCGAAACCCTCGTAACGTGACGGTTGCACAAACACATCGTAATCGGAAAGGTGCTCCGCAATGTATGCCTGAGGCTTCAATCCCAAAAAACGGACCCAACGTTCCACACCTAACTCCTTAGTGAGTGATTGCAGAAACTCCAACGATTCCCCTCTACCAATGAAATCAACAACTAAACGTCCGCTCATCTTCTCTACTGCACGGAGAAGTAAGTCTTGCCCCTTCTTGTCGTGATCCAATCGAGAAACTTGTACCACCCGCATCGGCGTATGAACACCCTTAGCTTCACGCGGAAGGAAGTTCTGCACCGGTATTCCGTTAGGTATCACCTTGCTTTGAACGCCATATTTCTTCAGAAGTTCATCTGCTACGGCTTGGGAAATGGCATACACATGCGGCACCTCATCGATGAAACTGACGTTAGAGTGTATGGCGAAATCCAGTATCGGAAACACTCTGCTTAAAAGGTTGTTACCCTTTATTACACCGTGCGGCATATCGTGTAGCGTGGAACACGCTACACGACTCATCTTCTTAAACCATAAAGCTTTAATAAAGCAGGACCCATGCATGTGTATGGCGTCCGGTGCCAAGCGCAAGAGCAGAGCATTGAGTTTAAACAGGAAGAGAGGGCTCTTAGACCCCTTGGCCCTGTGCAATCTATGCACTGTAACGTCCGTAGAGAACTTCTCCATCAGGTCTGCGTCGAAGAGGTCGTTAACGACGACCACGTGGACCTCAGCCCCTTCTTTCACTTGCGTGTTGGCGATATTCACCAGCATGGTCTCTATGCCTCCATACGTGAGTGACCATGTAATGTGTACAACCTTCTTATTGTTCATATATCTATTTGATGTTGTAAAATCGGTGTGTCACGTTGGAGGCCTCGATGAGGCTGCGGAGGATTAACTTACGATGTAATCTATGATAGCATCCAAGTCAGCATCCTGTCGACGCTTGATGAATGCATATCGTTCCAAGCCACGTTGAGCATAATCTCGGTGCCGTTCCTTGTCCAGCATCAGCAGCATCCTACTCATAATCTCCTCCACCGAGAAGGGATTGAAATAGAGCGCCGAGCCTTCGAGCACATCCGAGATGGATGAGAACGGCGATGCAATGACCGGTACCCCGTAGCGCATGGCCTCCAACGGTGGGTATCCGAAGCCTTCGTTCAGCGATGGATACACAAATGCATACGCATTGGCATACAGGTCTTCGAGTACGTTTTCTTCTACATATCCATGGAAAATGAAGTGATCCGGGTTTTGTATCTTGTAGCGGAAGTTTTTCGGAGAGCATCCGGTGATGACAGCCTTCATGCCCTTCACCTGTCCGTTGCTCACCAGACGGTCAAACGCCATGATGGCGCGTAGGTTGTTCTTCTCCCAACGGTTACCGCTCACCATCAGGAAGTAGGGCTCCACATCCCCGCGTTTCACCGCCGGAGTAGCCGATGAGGTGTTGGGGCTGAAGAATACCGGTACCTCCTTATTATATTGTGGGAAGTAGCTGCGGAGGGAACTGTGCGAGTGGTTGGATACGGTGACCAGTTCTATGCCGGAATAAATCAATCCGGAAGATTTGTGGTATTGATGATTTTTCCAAGCTTTGCTGAAGCATTCCGTGCATACGTATTTTACTCTTTCGCGCAGTGTGTTCTTGTATTTCCAGAAGAAATGGTCGATGGGTGTTTCCAGTCCGCGCAATCCATGTTCGGTGCCGATGCGGGTAATCCCCGGGACATTCAGCCGAATCAAATCGATGCCGGGCAGCGCAGAGTATACCTTTTTATACCCCCCCCCGATAACTATTTGATTAAGAGGTTGTTGTGAAATGTCGTGCATAGGAATCTTTTTATCGTCAATCACTTTCTTGACATCCGGGTTCAGCCATTTCCGGGAGTCGTAGTACACGGAGAAGGGTATGTTTCGTTCTGCCATTCGGAAGAATATAATCTCTCCATAACGTCCGCCGCCATGTCTTTTGCCGGACGTGTTTGGTTGCGTGGCAACCAGGTCAAATAAAACTTTGTTCTTTGTATTCATATTCTT
>CAYSOK010000207.1:0-2520 GCA_964432645.1 uncultured Bacteroidaceae bacterium
GTGTGGTTTTTCAACCGAAGTCCCGAAAATAATTGCCCGCAATTACCCCTCGAAAAGCCTATAAATATGACCCAAAGTCATACGCTTTTCAGAGGCTAATTGCGGGCAAATAATTTCGTATCTCCGCGCTTTCTTTTCCTACATCTTCGGAAGAGTGTTATCTAAACAATAGCGGAGCAAGTTCGCGAAGTGAACGTCGCCAGGTAAGAAATTCATGCGCTGTACCCGGAGACACATAACTCTTCGCGCGAATGCCTGCGGCCTCCAACTCCTCCGCCGCCTTGACAACAGCCGACGGATACTCCTTCTCACCACAACTCATGAATACAAGCTTCACCTGATTCTTGTTCGTTATCTCATTCGGAGTGTACGTGCCGCCGGAGAGAAGTCCGTAATAATCGAAAACCTCCGGATATGCCAACGTCAACTTGTGCGTCTCCATACCCCCCATGGAGAGACCCGCCATGGCACGATACTTCTTTTCCGCCTTTGTCCTAAAGTTCGTATCTATATAAGGTATAAGATCCTGCACCAAGATACGCTGGAAAACGGTGTAATCGTATTCATTGGCATGTCCCCAACGAACCTCGTTGACGAGACCGTATGTCATAACCACAATGAACGGTTCACACTTGCCATCCGCCAAGAGATTGTCCATGATGAGGTTGGCATGTCCTTGTCGCGTCCAAGCCGTTTCGTCCTCTCCCCAACCGTGTTGCAGGTAGAGCACCGGGAAACGCTTCTTTCCATCGTAGCCGGGAGGCAAGTACACAAACGCACGTGGCGTGGCACCCGCCCAGTGCGGATTATCCTTAGGCGTGTTGGGGGAGGGGAATAGCACCTCCACTACCTTGCCGTGCGGCACATCGCGAACCGCATAGAAGTCGGCATCCGTAGCCGGAATCTCAATACCGCTTTCCCACCGACAAGAACCGTAGTAGTTGTTCGCTCCCGGGTCGTTCACCACTGCACCGTCTATGGTGAGATGGTAATAGTGAAATCCCTCGTCCATAGGTCCATCGGTCGTTCCCGTCCACACGCCGTCTGCTCCCTTTCGTAGTACCGTACCGCCGGAACTGCCCAGTCCCAAGCTCACAATCACCGACTTAGCATCGGGAGCAGAGATGCGAAAACGAGCATATCCTTGAGAGTTGACCATGGGATAGAGTTGTTCGGGTTGATTCGTGGAAGAGGGTTTGAAATCCTCCTTCACCACACGCGCATCGTCCTCCGGTCGGAAGTTTTTAATAATGTAGTAGACATTCTTGGGACGGAAGTTTTTGTCGAACGGCAGCGGGTAATTGTCCACACCCACCCACGAATCTGCATCCGAAAGATTCCAGAACGTGACGTTTGTGATGATGTCCTTGTGGCGACGCATGACGCGGAACAACTGCGCATACTCATTCTCTTGCAGCGTGCGGAGGTGGGCGGGAATCTCCCCACCGCGTCCCTTGCTAAACTGCAATTGACCACCCATCTGCTCGTTTACTCGAACATCCAACTCCGTAATCTGCACCTCGCTCACAATCTCCGAATACTTCTCAATCGCCTCCTCAAACAGTTCGGCACTCGGACCGTAGACATTGTAGTGAGCCTGCATGCCGATACCGTCAATCGGTGCTCCGGCAGTCTTCATTCGTTTCACCATCTCGTAGATGCGGTCGCGTTTGCCGGGTTCGAAGGCGTTGTAATCGTTGTAGAAAAGTTTAGCTTTCGGATCCGCTTCACGGGCGTATTGAAAAATTTTGACGATAAATTCCTCCCCGCAAAGTTCCAATTGACGTGTCTTACGATAGGGACTACCATCTCCTGATGGTCCGTCAGCGATGGCTTCGTTGAGCACATCCCAAGCATAGACCACATCCTTGTATCGATTCACCACCGCATGGATGTGCTCGCGCATCCGTTTGTAGAACACCTCCTTCTTGACAGGTTTTCCCTGTTTGTCGGTAAACATCCAGTCGGCGAATTGAGCGTGCCAACACAGACAGTGTCCGCGCATCTTCACCCCGTTGCGTCGACACCAATTGGCGATGCTGTCCGCTGCTCCCCAGTTCCACACATCTTCGGCGGGGTGAATCATGCCGGGCTTCATATCGTTCTCGGCGGTTACACTGTTGAAGTTTCGCTTGACCAGAGCCATCTGTTCGGGAGATGCCAGATTGCGCATGTTCAGGGCGACACCTATGGTGAAGTAGTTCTCGTAGGTATCCTTGTATCCGGTAGTGTCGATGGGTGCCGACATCCATCCGGGTTGTGCGCGGAGCGGTGCGCTAAAGATGCAGGACAGTAGTAGTAGCGTCCACATGAAAATCGTTTGTCTCTTCATTATTATATTATTGTTTTATATTAAACGTATTTTCGTTTCATTTATTGTGCCCTTCTTTCCCTTGGAAATTGAGGATGTGCGAAGGTAGGAAGAAGTTGGGGCGGGAGGATGTAATTTGGATACATTTCCTTGCAATGATTCAAAATTGAATGCTTTTGTTTCATTTCACTCAAGTTTCGGAGTTACAT
>CAYSOK010000208.1:0-2517 GCA_964432645.1 uncultured Bacteroidaceae bacterium
TGTATTCCTTAATTTCAGAAACAATAGAAACAGCATCTTCATCACTCACCCAAGGACCACCGGGCAGACACAAACCGTTCTTAAAAAGGTGCTCGCTAACACCGTTTGTGTAAGCGGGAGCATCCTTAAAGACCGGCTGCAGGTGCATGGGCTTCCAGAGCATGCGCGTCTCTATACCAATGGAAACAAGGTATTTACAGAGAGCCTCAACATCTACGTGAATCTTCTCCGGATTGAAGAGTATATTGGTGAGCCAATAGTTGCTGTGGAAATCGGGGGACGGATTCCGGTGAACGGATATGCCCTCGATGTCGCGAAACAACTCCTCGTAGAGTGCGGCGAGGTGACGGTGATGCGCCAGGTGGAGTTCCAAACGAGCCATTTGTCCGCAACCTATACCGGCACAGACATTGCTCAGGCGATAGTTGTAGCCCAGGTGCTCGTGTTGGTAGTACGGGAAGGGTTCACGCGCTTGGGTGGCGTAGTGAAAGGCGATGGCTTTCTGCGCCCGAGAGGGACAAATTAAAGCTCCACCACCGCTGGTGGTAATCATCTTGTTGCCGTTGAAACTCAAGATGCCGTAGTCTCCGAAGGTGCCGCAGGGACGACCTTTGTATTGGGAGCCGAGGGCTTCGGCGGAGTCTTCCAGGAGGGGGATATCATAGCGCTGAGCTACTTCGAGTATCTCCGTAAACTTCGCGGGCATACCGAAGAGATCCACCGCCACAATGGCTTTGGGCTTACGTCCGGTTTTGTGTATGCGGTCGCGAATGGCGTGTTCCAAAAGTTCGGGGGATAGGTTCCAGGTATCGGATTCGCTGTCTACGAACACGGGGGTGGCTCCTTGATAGCAAACGGGGTTGACGGAGGCTATGAAGGTAAAATCCTGGCAGAGAACTTCATCTCCTCTTCCGATGCCGAGCATCACGGCTGCAAGGTGAATGGCAGAGGTCCCGGAGGAGAGACAGAGTATGGATTTTTCATGGCCTATGTACTGCTCCAAAAGAGTTTCAAAGGTATCGAGATTGGGGCCGAGGGGTGCCACCCAGTTGGTGTCGAATGCTTTCTGTATGTATGCCATCTCCTCGGTACCCATTTTGGCGAGACAGAGATGGATATTGTATTTTTTCATGGTGAATACTTTTTTTGGGGGTGAGTTACTCCTCCTGTTTGAGCATGTAATGCAGGCGGATTTTGGTGCAACGATTCAATTTGGCATCCAGTCCACGAACACTGGTATCCGTAACGGTGGAAATACCGTTCTTCAGGTGGTTGACTTGGAATATCTGAGAGGATACATCGCTGAGACGCTGATTGCCCTTCAACCACTCTATGACGGTTTGAGCTCGGTTTTGGGAAAGAGCGGCATTACGATCCGTGGTGACTGTGGCAGCATCACTGCCGCTGTAGTTGTCTTGACTGGTGGAGAGACCCTCCGCCTGTATCATGGTGATGTAACCCTTGTCCAGAATCTCCTTCACGTGACTCACGGTGGCAGAATCGGCAAACTGAGCGGTGTAACCCGTATAGGAGTTCATGGCGGAATAAACATCGGCAAAGCTTACCAAGTAGTCCGACTCGTCTACATCCATGCGTTGACGAATGGTCTCCAGACCGCGATGCGCGTTTAGTCCAAAGGATTGTGTCTCCTTGTAGTTCTCCTTATCCAAGAGTTTTTGACCCAATACGGCATCGTCTACACGATAGTGCCAGGTGTTGTTGCCATCGTAGATGGGGGCATAGTAGTAACCGTACTGCTCGCGGAAGTCTGCCATGTGTTTTGCATCGGTGTCCAGAGAGAGTTTGAGGGAGTCCAGTTCGTAACCGCGGGAGATGCTTGAAAGAGCTGGAACGGACGCCGAAGATTCCGTGGCTACATCTGCAATCGACAGACTCTTCAGCGAGGTACCGGATACGAGACGGGAGGCTACGCTTCCGTTGTCCACGAATCGCTTTTGGGTGTAAATACCGCTTGCCAAGTAGTCGATGGCATTGACGGTGGCTCCCGCCACCTGCGGAGCATCGTTGCGACCGGAGTAATTGTTGGGGAAGAATACGTAGAAGGTGAGGGTACCGTACTCAACGGTAGAGGGTTTGCCATGGTCTATGGTGATTTGACGTTCGCGGAAGTCGCGACGGTATATCTCCGTAAAGGCAAGCTTCCAGGCGGACTTCTTCAGAGAGCCCAGATTGTAGGTGAAGCCTATCTGCGGACCAATGTTCAAGTCCACCTTCTTTGCCGAATAGTCGGCTTGACCGTACTCCAGGTCGAAATTGCTCTCATAGAAGAAGGCGCGCACCTTGAGATCCAGGGAGAAACGTTTGGAACGGGTGAAGTATCGACTGTACTGAAGTTCCGCATGGGCACTCAAGATGTTGTCGTCCTCGCCGCGGAGGGCCATTCCCACGCCCAAGTTTATCATAAACTGATTCATGCGATGCGGACTGAGATAGCCCTCGTATCCGTAAATCAGACGAGTGAGATTGAGCATAACGCTGGCACCTATATCGGTCCAC
>CAYSOK010000209.1:0-2514 GCA_964432645.1 uncultured Bacteroidaceae bacterium
AGAGTTCGTAGCGCATGGGGGTAATCATCTGTTGCTCCACCTCGCTCACCGAAGCACCCGGGTCGGACATCTGTACGGTGATGCGGGGAATGTCTATCTCGGGCATAAAAGAGACCGGGATGTAGGTGAAGGAGAGAATACCCACCGCCACAAGGGCTATGAGCACCATGGTGACGGCGATGGGGCGTTGCAGAAGGGTTTGTAGCAAACTTTTCATACGCTGCGTTAGGGTTTGTTGATTCGTACCTCGGTATCGTCCGCCAGATTCAGGTTGCCGGAGGTGATGACGATATCGCCTTCGTGGAGTTCGGTCTCCTTCTTTTCACATCCGGTGATGGCGTATTGGGTGAGGTTGCTGTAGAGGATGTCTACATAGGTCCACACGGCACGCTTGCGTTCGGCATCGTAGAGGAAGACCACGTGGTAACCGTCGCGCTCAATCACGGCATCCTTGGGGACGACAAACATATCGGGGACGGCATCTTCGACCGTTACGCGCACATTCATACCGTCCATCAGAGACTTGGAGGTGTTCTTGATGCGGGCTTTGAGGGTGACCAATCCCTTATCGTCTACCGTAGGGTTGCACTCGGTGACGGTGCCGTCGAAGGTTTCTTCTTCGTGAACAAAGGGGGTGATCTTCACCACCTGTCCGTTGTGTATAAAGGAGAGTTCGGCTTCGAGTATCTTGAATTCTACATCGAAGAAGCTATCGTCCAAAAGTGTGGCAAACTTATTTCCTACTTGATGGGCACGGGCTTCGAGGTTGGCGATGCGTCCGCTAAAGGGGGCACGCAGTTGACAATCGGCCAAGGCTTTCTGTGCTGCTTCCAGCTGATACTTGGAGCTGTAATAGCCGGAGGTAATCTCGGCGCGTTGCAGCACATCGGTGGGGACATTGGTGAGGGTTCCGTCGTAGCCTAGTCCTATGAGTTTGTCTTGCAGTTCCACCTTGGCCTTCTCCAGGTCGTGCTTGGCTTTTTCGAGTTCGGCAGACTTGTCGCGGGTATCTGACACGGCGAGTACTGTGCCTTGGGTCACCCACTGACCGTTCTGCACGTTGACCGATTGCAGTATTTCTCCCGTCTTGGGACACCGGAGGTCGGCGCGGCGAATGGCTGCCAGTCGTCCGTTGCAGAGCAATTGCTTCTGAAAGGTTTGTTTGCGGAGGGCTACGGTGTCTACGTCCGCCACACGTTCCTCTTGTTGGGTTACCGTCTCGGCGGTTTCCTCTTCGTTGTTTTTCTTACATCCCGTCAACAGGAGTACGAGAGTGAGGGTGATGTATAAGGTTTGTTTCATGTGGATTCTATTTTATCAATCGGTCAAAATTTACTTCTATGTCTCGGTGGTTTATCCAGTCGTATAGGGTGGACTTCTGTAGACTGTAATAATCTTCCCAGAAGGTTTGGAGTTGGGTGATGTACTGTGCACGGGCTGTTTCCAACTCTTGTTGGGCGGTATTGAGGTCGGTCACGCTTACAGAACCGGTTTCGAAGCGCTTGCGGGTTATCTCGTATCGCTCTTCGGCTATCTCTTGTGCACGCTGTGCATCGCGACATTGGTCGGGTTGGGCGTTGAATTGCAGCACTTTTTTGCGCAACTCTTGTACATAGTCCAGATGGGTTTGTTCCAGTTTGGTGCGGGTGATGTCCAACTGTGCTTGCGCCATCTTCACTTTTCCGCGGCTCACGCCCCAGTCAAAGATGGGGAGGGTGAGGGTGAGACCTATGATTTCATTGTCCTGCATACGTTGATAGGCGGCGCTGAAGGAGTTGGCACTTTGGGTGAATCCCACCTCGCCGGTCAGGGTCATCTGGAAACCTCTTCCTGCCTTGGCTTCGGCGAGTGATTTCTCTGCTTCGAGCATCTGTTGACGCTGTTCCAGGGTGTGAGAGGAGTTGTTGATGGCTTTCTGCAACACTTCGCTTATGTTCACCTCCACACCGGGAATATTATAAGGTGGAACCAGTGTGGCACCTTCGTAATCGGAGATGCGAAGATAGGAGAAGAGTTGATACATCTTATCCTCAAGTTCCAGTTTGTTGGTGTTTACCGCCACTCGGGCATTGAGCAGGGAGAGTTCCAGTTGCAGCACTTCGCTCTTGGTGGTGGTACCTAGTTTCAGCCGGTCTTGTGCTATCTTGAAGAGGGTTTCACGATCTTGTAGGGTGGAGAGACTCTGTTTGTAGTCGGACTGGGCACTGAGAACATTAAAGAAGAGGGTGGAAACCGATAGGGTGATGTCTTGCATGGAGGCGAGATAGGTTTTCTGCGCCACTTGGTATGCTACGGGGGCGGTCTTCTTTTCCCACTTGAGTGAGTTGAATGCTCGGAAGGGTTGGGTGTAGTTGACGCGCAGGGGTTGGGAGTTGTAGGTGGTCTCGTTGTAGGTAAACTGGTCGAGTCGATAGAGATAGGACTGTAGGGAGACCGTACCGCCGGTGGCGGCTATCTGTTGCTCCACCGAGAGGGTGAGACTGTTGGCGAGGGAGTTGTTGTCGACGTATGCCA
>CAYSOK010000210.1:0-2508 GCA_964432645.1 uncultured Bacteroidaceae bacterium
CCCACGAACCGGCTTTTTTGAGGACGTTCCACGAAACGTCCCTACACTGTGGATGGCTCGCTCGTGGTTGTTTACACAAATCCGAAACTTGAGTCAAAATTCTTCTTGAATTCTTGCAACACCTTTCAACCATCCATCGGCATCTCCATGAGAAAGAATACCAACACAGTTAACGGAAAAAACATAGGGATGGCTATTCTTCGATACTCTCTTTCACCGCCTGGAGTACGCGATTCAGAATCTCCGGAGTGTGGCAGAGAGAGATGAAGTTACCCTCGAATTGTGAGGGACTTACGTAGATGCCACGTTCCAACATGTTGCGGAAATACTTGGCGAAACGCTCTTGATTGCTGCGTTTGGTATCTTGGAAATTGCATACCGGATTCTCGTTGAAGAACATGGTAAACATGGTGCCCACGTGGTTCACCTGTATCCCCTTGCCTGCAACAATCTTCTGCAAATCCTCGATGAAACGGTTGCTGCGTGCTTCCAATTCTTCGTAAACGCCCGGCTGTTGGAGTTGGGTGAGTGTGGCCAATCCCGCAGCCATGGCTACCGGGTTGCCGCTCAATGTGCCCGCCTGATATACCGGACCGTCCGGAGCCAACACGCGCATAATCTCCTCCTTACCGCCGAAGGCTGCTGCAGGGAATCCTCCGCCTACTATCTTGCCGACGGTTGCCATGTCCGGGGTGATGCCAAAACGTTTGGCGGCGCCTCCGGAGGAGAGACGGAAACCCGTGATGACTTCGTCGAAGATGAGTACTGCGCCGTGTTCTTGGGTGACGCGGCGGGTGGCGTTCAGAAACTCTTGGGTGGGGGGTACCACGCCCATGTTGCAGGCTACGGGTTCAAGGATAAGGGCTGCTACTTCGTCGCCGTGTTCCGCGAAGTAGTGCTCCAGAGCTTCTACATCATTATAAGGTAGCACAACGGTATAGCGAGTAAATCCCTCCGGCACTCCGGCAGAGGAGGCGTTGTTGAGTTGTGCGGCTGCGGATCCGGCATTCACCAGGAGGTGATCGGCGTGTCCGTGGTAGCATCCTTCAAACTTCACCAGAACGTCGCGTCCCGTGTAGCCACGCGCCACGCGGATGGCAGACATGGTGGCTTCGGTTCCGCTGTTGACGAAGCGCAGGCGTTCCATGGCGGGGTACATGCTGCGTACGCGTTCTGCCAGTTCGGTTTCGCCGGTGGTGCAGATGCCGAAGCTGCTGCCTCGTTGTACGGCTGCGGTGGCGTCGGCGATTACTTGGTCGTTGCTGTGTCCCAGGATGAATACACCCCATGACATGCAGAAGTCGATGTATTGGTTGTCGTCAATATCGGTGATGTATGCACCTTTGGATTCGCGCACAAAGAGGGGAGTGGTTCCTACGCTTTTGAGTGCGCGTACGGGGCTGTTTACTCCGCCGGGAATTACGGCTTTTGCGCGGTTGTATGCGGCGATGGAGTTGATTCTTTCGTTCATATTTTCCTTTTTTTATTTCAGTTGAATTTTCCACTCTTTGGCACGCTGGAGGAGTTCCTTGGCGTAGTAGGTGATGATGTATTTGGCACCGGCACGCTTTATGGCGATGAGGCTTTCGAATACTACACGACTTTCGTCCAGATAACCCAGTTGCGCGGCAGCTTTTAACATGCTGTACTCACCGCTCACTTGGTATGCCACCATCGGGATGTTGGGGAAACGCTCTACTCCGCGCGCTACCATATCCAGGTAGGGCATGGCGGGTTTCACCATGGTCCAGTCTGCACCCTCCTCTATGTCGGCGGCAATCTCTTCCAAACCTTGGTCGTGGGTGCGGAAGTCCATCTGGTAGGTCTTGCGATCACCGAAAGATGGGGTGGAATCGGCGGCATCGCGGAAGGGACCATAGAAGGCCGATGCGTACTTGGCAGAGTATGCCAATATCTTGCAACCGCTGTTGGGTGCTCCCTCTTGAATGCGACGCTTGATGGCCTCCACCTGTCCGTCCATCATGGCTGATGGCGCTACCATATCGGCTCCGGCAAGTGCGTGAGAGAGGGCTTCTTCGGCAAGGAGTTCCAGGGTGGAGTCGTTTTCTACATCGCAGTTGCAGAGTAGTCCGCAGTGTCCGTGGCTGGTGTATTCGCACAGACAGATGTCGGTGATGACAAAGAGTTGCGGATAGGCTGACTTGATGGCGCGAACGGCACGAGAGATGAGTGGGTCGCCGGTATAGGCGGCGCTACCGCGTTCGTCTTTTTGTTCGTTGGGGATGACTCCAAAGAGAAGTATCTTACCGATGCCGAGCGGGATGATTTCCTCGATGTCGGCGAGTAGGGTGTCGATGGAGAAGCGGTGTATGCCGGGCATGGAGGGAATTTCTTCCTTAATGCCGGTGCCTTCTACCACGAAGTAGGGGTAGATGAAGTCTTGTGCGCTCAGCCATACATCGGCGTAGCGGTCGCGGGTTTCTTGGTTTATTCGTAATGTTCTAAATCGTTTCATATTTCGTTATGTTTTTTGTATGTTATTTCTTT
>CAYSOK010000211.1:0-2487 GCA_964432645.1 uncultured Bacteroidaceae bacterium
ATGTATCTCGGGAATTATTCCTTGGAGAACTGATCCTTGCCCACATTGCACAGTGGACAAACGAAATCCTCCGGCAGATCCTCGAACGCTACGCCCGGCTCAATACCCGCCTCAGGCACACCAACCTCGGGATCATACTCCCAACCACATACGTCACAAACATACTTATCCATAATACGTTTCTGTTTTTAAGATTAATACAACCATTTATACGGCACACGTCACATCGCATACCGAGTGCAAACTTACACTTTTTTTATCACACAGCCGTACTATTTATCTTAAAAATATCAAACAGTCTTATTTTCTTTTCTCGCCTGATAAAGCTGCCAAGAGTTGATGCAGTTGTGCCATACACTGTAGAAACCACCTACCACCGCCGTCACCGGAGTCAAGAAGGTGTATCCCAACCATATAATAAACACCGTGTTCTTCTGACCAAACGCCTGTCCACCGCAAATCTTTTCTCCCTGCTTGCCGCCAATACGCTTACCCAGATAAAACTGCAACACACATGCCACCAAGGAAACAAACGCAAGTCCCGCCTGATACCATACGGACACCGTACTGTGAACAATACTCTTCGTTGTCACCGTAATGGCGATGGCCAATGCTACCGCCCACAAATAGAACGCCAAATTCGGCACCTTGAGGATGGCACGGTGCAAATAGGGCAACAAATAACGCACTACCCACGCCACCATCAACGGACAAACCAACAACGGAAACACCTTACCCATCACCATGAAAAGGGCATCCTCGAAATCCAATCCCGGCTGCGGATGCACCAAGGGGAGGAACACCGGTGCCAAAAAGGAGATGACTAGGTTGATAATAAGGGTGTACGTGACAATGCTGCCGGCACTGCCCCCCAACTTACCGGTCACTACCGCTGCTGCGGTCGCCGTGGGGCAGACAAAACAGAGCATACCGCCCTCTGCCAACAACTCCAATCCTTCGTGACCTTTGAAACACAAGGCTGCTGCCACACACAACAGGAATAGAACAACCTGCACCAACAACAACCATAGATGCCACCTACGCAACTTCAAATCGCCGGGAGCCACCTTGCAGAAGGAAACAAACAACATGGCTGCGACCAAGGAGGGTTGTATCACCGAGATAGCATCCTCTGCCAACTTATGTACTTCGGGACCGAACGGAAGGGCCACAAACACAAAGTACGCAACGACTCCCGTAATCATGGAAATAGGGAGCGTCCAATTTTTAATAAACCGAATGATATTCATACCAAATTCCGTTTGAACAACTTTCAAGATGCAAAGTTACGAGTTTTTTAGACTCGTTGTTCCGAATTTAGTAGTTTTTTCAGAAAATTTTGCGTGTTCGTATCAAAATATGCTTTTTTTCATACTGCGTAGTGGCAAACAGATACACCTCTCCCCCTTCCGACAATTTTAGTTTCTTTCGCAATTCAGCCACAGAGATGGGGAAATTGCGCACGGTGAGATTGGCTTTGCTTACCCCGGCGAGCAGAGATTTCATCTCTTTTTTTCCGAATCCGGAGTAGGATTCTATGGCGAAAGCGCGTCCCGGGAAGGTCTCTACCGGATGTTCCGAGGTGTAGAGATGGGAATCGGCGTGCAGTTTCTTCACACCATAACGGGCGGAAAGGAGTTTGTAAGCACCCGATTTCATGACGGCGGCATTCGGTTCGTAGAGGTATTGTTCGGGGGCTTCGGCATAGGTTACCGGGGCGTTCGACTCTTCATCGCGTGTGAAGGCGAATTGTTGCGAGCCGTTTATGGCATGGAAGGTTATGGGAGCTTCCTTTTCCTTATTTAATATAAGAAGCAATTCCTTGCACTCCCCGCCGGCAGCTACGATGTGTACCTCTCGGATGTGGTGCAGTTGCTGCATCACCAAACGTATGTCGAGCATGGGGGAGAGTTTCACCATCACCACATCGGCCTGCTCTATGAGCGTGTCTTCCAGTTGCGTAAGGTCGGGTTCGCAGTCGGATATCGCCACCACCTTGGCTCCGTTGACGTCTCGTCGTGCGGGGTCTAGGAAGAGTAGATTGACGTGGGGAAGGGTGCGCAGATACTCCACCCCGTCGCCCTGCACCACGGTTACGTGGCAGTGGGGCGAGAGTTTGGGGAGGTTGTGTCGGGCGATTTCGCAGAGTGCTTCGTTGCGCTCCACGTAGATGGCGCGTTCGAAGGTTTGCGACAGGAAGGTGAAGTCCACACCGAATCCGGCAGTGATGTCCGCCATGAGGTGGCGGGAGTCTTTGTCCAAGAGATGTTCCACCAGCGTACCTTTATACCGCGCCGTCTCCTCGCCGGAACATTGTTCCATGGAGAGGCGCACGGGAAAGAGGATATCCGGGGTGGATGCCCACAACGGAAGTTTCACCTTGGCACGTTGATATCCTTCGATTTGTTGTAGTGCAAAGACTCGATCCACGCCGTGGGGCACGGGGCGCAGTGCAAGATCCTTCACATTGTCATCCCGGTGTTGGGC
>CAYSOK010000212.1:0-2481 GCA_964432645.1 uncultured Bacteroidaceae bacterium
ACGGTGTCGACAATAAAACATTTGGATATTAAATGATTAGCAAAAATCGCATAAAACATATACACGCCCTCAAACTCAAAAAAAATCGTTTGGAGGAGGGCTGCTTCGTAGCGGAAGGCCCCAAGCTCGTAGGAGATTTACTCGGGCACTTCAACTGTCGATACCTTGCCGCTACGGCGGAGTGGATGCAGACACACCCCTGTACCATCACCGAGAAAGATGTGGTGACGCAGGAGGAATTGCAACGCATCAGTTTTCTGAAATCACCTCAGGAAGTACTGGCGGTCTTTGATATGAAGACCTCCGATACGTCTATCGAACAATTGGCACAACTCCCTAAGGACGAACTGTGTCTCGCGCTAGACGACGTGCAGGATCCCGGCAATGTAGGCACCATCATACGACTTGCCGATTGGTTCGGCATAGAACATATCTTCTGTTCACACGGTTCGGCGGATGTGTACAATCCCAAGACGGTACAAGCCACTATGGGCGCACTAGCACGTGTGCAAATCCACTACGTGAACCTGCCGGAATTTCTGAGTCTGACCAACGGAACACCTGTGTACGGTACGTTTCTGGAGGGAGACAATCTCTACTCTACGGAAACGAAAGAACATGGCATCATCGTGATGGGCAACGAAGGCAATGGCATCTCTACAGCGGTGGAAGAGAGAGTGACCCACAAACTGCATATCCCCAACTATCCCCCCATGCGGAGCACGAGCGAAAGTCTGAACGTGGCAGTGGCTACCGCTATCATTTGTGCGGAGTTTCGCCGGAGGAGTCGCTGACCCAATAGTCCCCTCCTACCCACTCGGTGAAGGGTTCTTCGGCGGTCAACGGATGATACCCCGTCACAAGTCCCTCGGCACTGAGCTCCACCACCTGTTGGCGGAGCACCTCTCCCGTGGACAGATGCAGACGGTTTACAGCTATCTTGCGAGGGGACTTCATCTTCTCACCCTCTGTCCGTTGTTGACTCTGCGACGGCGCTGCGGCACTATCTTCTTCTCCTTGGTAATCTCCAGGCGATGCTCTATGGGCTGTTTGTCACGTACCTCATTGGGCGAGAGACGTTTGTCCGGGACAACGGATGCGGCACTGTCCGTTGACAAGGAGTCGCCGGCAAGTGTATCTACAGCAGCGGTATCCGCCTTCACCTCTATATCCCCATTGTCCTGAATACCGGGCAGATGGAAGCGTACCAGGTTGAGCATGTTCAAGAGCAACAGACGAGGACTCGTCTCTTGGTCAGGCATCAGATAGACAAATCCCGTCACCTTCTTGATTCCTAGCGTACTATCACTCTCCAGACGAACGGAAACCTTATCGTCGTAGGAGCGGAAGGTGCGCGTGAAGGTCAGTGTAGAATCCTTGTCGTAGTGCACGGTGAGCGCACAGACAGCACTCTTATTACCCGTCTGATAACGGAAGACCGGCTGGAAATTCAGAGAGAACACATCGCCCCTGCGGAACGTGGAATCGGCATCGATGGTAAAGCTGATTTTGTTTGCCAACGGCTCAGACGTGAGCACATAGAAAGGAGTACGACGCCAGATATTCGCCGTATCGCCTTCGGCAGAGAGACCCGAATAGATGGAACTCTCGCTCTGCGACAATCCCAATGCTCCCGACTCCGTGCGCAGGCGCTCCTCGATGGTATTGTAGACATCGCGCATCTCGTAAGCATGGCGTGTGTACCAGACCAGAGAGCTGTCAAACTCCTCCTCAGTGACATGGTGTTTGTCCAATACCGAACGTGTATAGGCTTCCACATCACCCCCCTGCTGTCCGGCAAGTTCCAGGGCTATATGGTAGTCGTACAAGAGTTCCGCCATATCGTCCCGGTCGATGATTCCCGCAGGCAAGGCGGGTTTACAGGCCACCCATCCGCAGAGCATACCGGTGAGCATCAGGTGGGTAAGGATACGTCCTTTCTTCATGCTGCCTCCTCCTTTGTAGTGACCTTCACCAGCGTATCGCGGTAGAAGAGGAGAATGGCTACGGCGCCGCACGTGATGCAAGCGTCGGCAAAATTGAAGACGGGGCTAAAGAACACAAAGTGCTGCCCCCCTATCACCGGCAACGCTTGCGGCCAGTTGAACTCCACCAGGGGGAAGTAGAACATGTCCACTACCCTACCCAGAAACCAAGTGCTATAGCCCGTACCGAAGGGTACAAACTCAGCCACAAAGGGAGCGGGAGGATTGCTAAAAATCAGTCCATACAAGAGACAGTCGATGATGTTGCCCACGGCACCTGCCGCAACAAACATGATGCAGATAAGGAATCCGCGGGAGATGCCCCGACGAATCCACTTGGCTGCAAACCAGCAAAGATAGCCGAAGAGTAAGAGACGAATGGAAGTGAGTAGCACCTTGGGACCGAGCGACACGCCGAAGGCCATACCGTTGTTCTCTATAAAAGAGATGTAGAACCAGTTGGCTATGCGTATGCTCTCATGCTTGAACATGTGGG
>CAYSOK010000213.1:0-2475 GCA_964432645.1 uncultured Bacteroidaceae bacterium
TTTATGCGATTTTTGCTAATCATTTAATATCCAAATGTTTTATTGTCGACACCGTGTCAACCATCGCAAAGTTACGCCTTTTCCCGAACCTGACAAAGTTTTCCATAGCTTTTTCGGCAGGAAAAACATCCGCAATTATTTGGAAACCCCACGGAAAAACACTAATTTTGCACAACTTTAAGGCAAAATAAGAAACGTTCGAATGAAGATAAAAGGAATAGGAATCATGGTAACCATCGCCATCGCCATGAGCGGACTCGAATCCTGCTCATCCAAGCGATTCGTGGGTGACGACCAATACCTCCTACACAAAGTGACAGTCAAAAGCGACGACAAGGAACTCTCCGTCGACAACCTCGGTAAGTACATCCGACAACGCCCCAACACCAAGTGGGTGGGACTCTCACGCGTACCCATGAACCTCTATTGTCTTCAAGGACAAGACTCTACACGTGCTCTCAACCGTTTCCTGCGGAAAATAGGCGAAGCCCCCGTCATCTACTCCCACGACTACACACTCCTCACCCAAGAAGAGATGCTCAACGTGGCTCGTGGACTCGGCTTCCTCCATGCACAAGTCGCCGTCGATACCTCCCTCGTAACCGGACACAAAATCAATGTCAACTACACTCTCACCGCCGGCGAACGCTATCGGGTGGGGCGCATCCTCTATCACACCGATGATAGTTTGCTCAATAGACATCTCCAAAACTGCCTTCCCGACACCTACCTGCACACCGGAGACAACTTCCGCATCGACTCCATCAACGAAGAACGTAGTCGCATCACACGATACCTGCAAAACCGAGGTTATCAGAAATTCAACAAGGATTTCATCACTCTCGTGGCGGATACCCTCTCCGGAAGCAACATCGTGGACCTCGACTTCTATCTCGCCGAATACCGCAAATCCTCCGGTGAACCCTTCCGTCCACATACTATATATAATATAAATAAGGTGTATGTCTATTCCGACATCGAAAATTCCGACGATAATCGCCCCAAAACACCGGACACCCTACACATAGACCGACTGCAACTCCTGACCAACGGCACCCCCGTATTTCGCGAGAGTGTCTACAAAAACAACATTCCTTTCCGTCCCGGCGACACCTACCGTGAGACCGATGTGCAGAACTTCTACAACCGATGGAGCGGATACTCTGCCGTCAAATACGCCACCGTACGCATGCAGGATGTGCCGACAGATTCCACCGCTCTGGACTGCTATGTCTCTGTCTTCTCCGCCAAAAAACGTACCATCTCTGCCGAACTCGAGGGTACCAACTCCGCCGGCGACTTGGGTGCTGCTGCCGTGCTCTCCCTTTCCAACCGCAATCTCTTCCGAGGCTCCGAACAACTCACCTTCAAGGGGCGTGCCGCCTACGAAGCCATTCGCGGACTCGAAGGATACAGCGACCAGGATTATCTGGAGTTCACCTTCGAGGCCAATCTCACGCTGCCCACCTTTGCTTTTCCTTATTTATATAAGTACATCAAGCGCCAGTACCAGCCGCGCACGGAGTTTGCCCTGCTCTACACCACGCAGACCCGTCCCGAGTACCATCGTCGCGCCCTGACCGGACGCTGGGGATACCTCTGGCGCGCACATCAGCAGAAGGTGCAGCACCGCGTCGACCTACTCGATGTGAACTACGTCTTCATGCCCTGGATTTCCGACACCTTCCGCGAGGATTACCTGGAGAACACCACCTCGCGCAACTCCATCTTGCGTTACAACTACGAGAACCTCTTTGTCATAAAGAGCGGCTACACCTACACCTACAACACCAACGGACTGAACAGCCCCTACGCCATCAGCAAGAGCCATCGGACCTTTCGCTTCAATGTAGAGTCCGCCGGTTCCATCCTCTACGGACTCTCCGCCCTCTTTGGCGACGAGAAGGATACCGATGGTCGATACATGCTTTTCCATATCCCCTTTGCGCAGTATGTAAAGGTAGATGCCGACTATGCCTATGCGCTTGCACTCACCCCCAAGAGTTCCGTAGCCTTTCGTGCGGCACTGGGAGTGGGGTATCCCTTTGGTAACGCCACGATGCTACCTTACGAGACACGTTATTTCAGTGGAGGAGCCAACAGTGTGCGCGGATGGTCGGTACGAGAGTTGGGTCCGGGAAGATATAAAGGGACGGATGGTCGTATAGACTTCATCAATCAGACAGGAGATGTAAGTTTGAATCTCAGCATGGAGTACCGTACGTTTATTGGTTGGAAGCTTCACGGTGCTCTTTTTGTAGATGCCGGAAATATATGGACGCTTCGGTCGTATGAAGATCAGCCCGGCGGTCAATTTCGTTTTGACACCTTCTACGAGCAGATTGCCGTGGCGTATGGAGCGGGTTTACGTTTCAACTTTGATTATTTCATCCTACGTTTTGATGCAGGTATGAAGGCTGTAGACCCCGCCTATCCATCCGGTCGCGACCATTATCCTGTCTTTCACCCCAGATT
>CAYSOK010000214.1:0-2467 GCA_964432645.1 uncultured Bacteroidaceae bacterium
CTCCGAATCCACTTTTCTTATGTCTATTTTTAAAAAACATTCCACCAAAATATCAGAATTACCGTATATTTATGTAATTTTGCACGTTTTTTACGACATACACATGTCCATGAACAGAATAATATTTTAAATACGCATAAAAAGGATGAATAAAATTCTCTTTTGTCTAGGTCTGCTCGCAAGCACAACAGCCTCGGCACAAACCTTGAACCCCACTTTCAACCTGGACCTCCAGGCACGCATCGACTACCAGCGCGATGACATCGACGGCACCGCCATCGACGACAACTCCGGATTCAAAGGGAAATACCTGAATTTCCAACTCAGCGGAGACATCACCCCAAAACTCTCCTACTCATGGAGACAACGACTCAACAAGGCATCCAACGAGAGTTCCTTCTTCGAAGCCACCGACTGGGTCTATTTGGAGTATCGTCCCACCGACCGATGGGCACTCTCCGCCGGTAAACAAGTGGTGGCCATCGGAGGATACGAATACGACCGCGCACCCATCAACATCTACCGCGGCTCCGAGTTCTGGAACAATATCCCCTGCTACCAACTGGGAGCCAGTGCTACATATAAGTTTAAGAACGAGCAAGATAAGCTCTTGGCACAAATCTGTACCAACCCCTTCTACAAACAGATAGACGGCAACACAAACACCTATGCCTACAACCTCATGTGGATGGGTTCACACGGGTTCTTCAACACCCTCTACACCCTCAACCTCATAGAGTACATGCCCAAGCACTACATCAGCTACATAGCTCTGGGACACAATCTTAAGTTCAGTCGCAAGGTATCCTTGGAACTCGACCTCATGAACCGTGCCGCCTCCGGGCAAACCTTCCTCTTCAAGGATGCCTCCGTCATGGCCAATCTCTGCGTAGACGTCACCCGCAAGCTACAAGTGTTTGCCAAAGGCACCTACGACGTGAATCGCACTCACTCCACAGCCGACTTCACCGTGCTGCCCGGCAGCGAGATAAAGATGGCGGGCGGCGGCGTGGAATATCGTCCCCTCAAGGACAAACGCAACGAACTCCGTCTGCACGCCTTCTGCTTCTACTCCTGGGGCACCAACACCAACCCCGATGCCACACTGCACAACAAGCAGACCTTTGCCGACGTGGGCGTCACCTGGTACATGAACGTACTGCGAGCCAAACATTAATAAAGAAAGGAAAAGCCATTAACACAATGAAAAAAATATCTCAATACATCCCCACCGGTGTACCTTGCTTGGTCATCATCATCGGTATCTTCGGGTACATAGGTTCCATCATGGGCGTACCCAACATGTTGAACACTCTCATGAACACGGCTTACCAGTTGCTCCTCAACACGGTCTTCTACCTTATGGGTATCTGCGTGGTGACAGGCGCCATCGGAAGACTCTTCGTGGAGTTCGGCGTGGTGAAACTGGCGGAAAAGCTCCTGCGTCCGTTCATGAAACCTCTCTTCAATCTCCCCGGAGTGGCATCGCTGGGTGCTGTCATGACCTTCCTGTCCGACAACCCCGCCATCATCTCTCTGGCACAAGACAAGCGCTTCAGTTCCTACTTCAAGAAGGCGCAATACATATCGCTCACCAACTTCGGTACTGCCTTTGGTATGGGCTTGATAGTCATCGTCTTCATGATAGGTCAGGGATTCACCTACGAACCGATTATCGGTCTCTTCGGTGCCTTCTGTGGATGCATCGTATCCACCCGATTGATGCAGCATTTTGTAGGCAAGGCGCACCCCAACTATCTGACAGAACCCGCGGTGAATCCAGAAGAAGTGGAGGAGGAGATGGAGAAGGCCGAAGAGGAGATGAACGGCGAAGGTAAATCCCTCTTTATCCGCATCTTAAACTCCCTGTTGGACGGAGGTAGAACGGGTGTGGACGTTGGTTTGGCGATTATTCCGGGCGTATTGATTATCACCACTCTAGTGATACTTCTCACCAACGGAGCCAATCCGGAGACGGGCTTATACGATGGTGCCGCCAATCAAGGAGTGGGGTTACTCCCCTGGTTGGCAGACAAATGCGACTTCATATTCCGCTGGGTATTCGGTTTCAACGACCCACATTTGGTGGCAGTTCCCATCACCGCTCTAGGTGCCGTAGGTGCTTCCTTGAGTCTGGTAAAGGAGTTTGTGTCACAAGGTTGGGCGGATGGCAATGCCATCGCCGTATTCACTGCCATCGGCATGTGTTGGAGTGGTTATCTGAGCACTCACACCGCCATGCTGGATGCCATAGGATATCGTGAGTTGACCCCCAAGGCTATCTTGGCGCACACCATAGGTGGACTCTGTGCCGCTATCATAGCGCATTGGACGTATGTACTGGTGACGTTGATGCTGTAAAATCCCGCAAAATAACTTGCTTCGAAAGAAAAAACATCGTACCTTTGCAAGTGTATTATGCATTAACTAGACAATATGGAGGCAATCGGCATTAAATACCCGGTAG
>CAYSOK010000215.1:0-2460 GCA_964432645.1 uncultured Bacteroidaceae bacterium
TTCGTTTCACCTGAAACATTAATAAGGAAAGTTCACCCACGAGAGAGCCATTCACGGTATGATTCGTGGATGTGTACATAAATCCGAAACTTGGTTAAAACTAAAAATCCTACGTTTTTTATCCCAATCTATTCGTTATATGCAGAAAAAATTGTATTTTTGCGGCGTAAATGTGTCCATGGACACACGAAACTATAATAAGATAATTACGTAAATCGGAGTAAAATAGATGTTTGATAATTTAAGCGAAAGACTTGAACGCTCGTTCAAAATACTCAAGGGCGAAGGCAAGATTACGGAAATCAACGTAGCGGAAACCCTCAAAGACGTGCGCCGCGCACTGCTCGATGCCGATGTTAACTACAAGGTAGCCAAGAACTTTACCGACCAAGTTAAGGCAAAAGCACTGGGACAAAACGTGCTCACCGCCGTGAAGCCCGGTCAGTTGCTCGTGAAGATAGTACACGATGAACTCGCCACCCTCATGGGCGGCCAAGCCGTAGAACTCGACACCAAAGGTCACCCCGCAGTCATCCTCATGGCAGGTCTGAACGGAGCCGGTAAAACCACCCTATCCGGAAAGTTGGCACTCTTCTTGAAATCCAAAAAACAGAAGAATCCACTCTTGGTAGCCTGCGACGTATATCGTCCCGCCGCCATCGACCAGCTGAAGGTGCTCGGCGAACAAATAGGCGTGCCCGTCTATAGCGAAACCGACTGTCAAGACGCCGTAGGCATCGCGCAGCGCGGTATCCAAGAGGCTAAAGCCAAAGGATACGACGTGGTCATCGTCGACACCGCCGGACGTCTCGCTATCGACGAAGAACTCATGCGCGAAATCACCGCCATCAAGAACGGCATCAACCCCAATGAAACCCTCTTTGTGGTAGACTCCATGACCGGTCAGGACGCCGTGAACACCGCCAAAGAGTTCAACGAACGTCTGGACTACGACGGAGTCGTCCTCACCAAACTCGACGGAGATACCCGCGGTGGTGCCGCCCTCTCCATCCGCACCGTAGTCAACAAGCCCATCAAACTCGTCGGAACCGGTGAGAAGATGGACGCCCTCGACGTGTTCCACCCCGAACGTATGGCAGACCGAATCCTCGGAATGGGTGATATCGTCTCCCTGGTAGAAAAAGCACAGGAACAGTACGACGAAGCCGAGGCTAAGAAACTGCAAAGAAAAATAGCACAAAACAAGTTCGATTTCAACGACTTCCTCGCACAGATACAGCAAATCAAGAAGATGGGTAACATCAAGGACTTGGCAGGTATGATACCGGGCGTAGGCAAGGCTATCAAAGATATCGACATAGACGATAACGCCTTCAAAGGCGTAGAAGCCATCATCTACAGTATGACCGAAAAGGAGCGTGCACACCCCGAGATACTCAACACCTCTCGTCGCAACCGCATCGCCAAAGGTTCAGGAAGCAGCATACAAGATGTAAATCGCCTGCTGAAGCAATTTGAGCAGACCCGCAAGATGATGCGCATGATGACCGGCAACAAGATGAGCCAGCTCATGGGACGTATGAAGAATATGCCGGGAATGCCCGGTTTAGGTAACCTTAAAAGATAAAGTATTATGCAATTAATTGACGGAAAAGCTACGGCTGCACAAATTAAGGCAGAGATTGCTGCCGAGGTGGAGACCATCGTTAAGAACGGTGGTAAACGTCCACATTTGGCTGCCATCCTGGTAGGACACGACGGTGGAAGCGAGACCTACGTGAAGAACAAAGTATTGGCGTGTGAGGCATGCGGCTTCACCTCTACCCTGCTGCGCTTTGAGGACGACCTGTCCGAGGAGGCACTCTTGGAGGAGGTACGCAAGTTGAACGAGAACCCCGATGTCGACGGATTCATCGTGCAGTTGCCGTTGCCCAAGCACATCTCTGAGCAGAAGGTGATTGAGGCGATAGATTATCGTAAGGATGTGGATGGTTTCCACCCCATCAATGTGGGAAGAATGGCCATCGGACTTCCTTGTTACATCTCAGCTACTCCCAAGGGTATCTTGGAGTTGCTGCGTCGCTATAACATAGAGACTTCCGGTAAGAAGTGTGTGGTTTTGGGTCGCAGCAACATAGTGGGTAAGCCCATGGCACAACTCATGATGCAGAAGCAGTATGGTGACTCCACCGTGACGGTGTGTCACAGTCACAGTGCAAACCTGAAGCAGGAGTGTCGCGAGGCGGATATCATCATTGCAGCGATTGGTCGTCCCGACTTCGTTACAGCCGATATGGTGAAGGAGGGTGCTACGGTCATCGATGTAGGCACAACACGTGTGCCGGATGCTACTCGTAAGAGTGGTTTCCGTTTGAACGGTGATGTGAAATTTGACGAGGTGGCTCCTCGTTGTTCATACATCACTCCGGTGCCGGGTGGCGTAGGTCCTATGACCATTTGTATGCTGATGATGAACACATTGGCTGCCGGCAAGAAGGA
>CAYSOK010000216.1:0-2449 GCA_964432645.1 uncultured Bacteroidaceae bacterium
TGACGTTTTGAAGATCCGCTTCTGCCTGTGCCAAACGAAGACGGAATTCGGAGTCTTCGATGATGACAAGTGTATCTCCCTTGTGTACAGGTGTATAGTCGTCGAATCGAATCTCCTTAACAAACCCTTGCACACGACTTATCACCGGTACTATCTGACAGCGCGTCTGTGCGTTGTCCGTGTAGGTAGACGATGTGAATCCCATAAAACGGTAGCAAATCCATCCCAATCCAAGGGCGATAAGTACCAATACTCCTATGTTTTGCAGCAATCTGCGTGTTTTCTGTTTCATAATGTTCCTGAGTTATATTTCAATTGATAATAGTAATAAATAATGTTGACGCGTGCGTTGATGAGACGTACATCGGCGTCGAGTTTTGCAGTGGAGGCATCGAGCATATCGGTGAGCAGAGCGAGCTGATTGTTGTAGCGATTCTCTACGATGCGGTAGTTCTCGGTGGCGAGTTCCACATTCTTTTCCTCGGTTTCCAGCATGCGGAAGGCCTGCGTGTACTGCGTGTGGGTGTCGTGGATGGACTGGTTGAGTCGGTTGGACACTGCTTCGCGACTCGTTGCCAACTCCTCCTTCTCGAAGGTGTTCTTAGCAAGCGATTTCGGGGTTTTAAAGAGAGAAGAGAAGTTATACTTCACGTTGAGGCCTACGAACCAGAAGTTGTAATTCTTGTCAATGACGGGAATTTCAAACGTAACCGGACCTTCGAACGTATCGCCGGCAGCTATGCCCACTACCGGAAGTCGCTCGGCATTCAGCATCTTACGCTGCTGTTGGTTCATCGCTTGTTGTATGTCCAGCATCTTCAGAGATAATGAGTTATCCATCGCTTCGTCGAGCCATTTCTCCTTGGAAGATACCTCCGGAAGATGGTTCAGTTCCCCGCTGATATTGGTCTCTATCTCGCTCTCTTCGGGTAGTCCGAGAATCAGACATAGGTCGTGGTTCAGCACCACGATGCGATTGTGTATGGTGAGTCGGTCGTAGTTCAACGTGGACAAACGCAACTCATAACGTGTAATGTCGTTTTTGAGCACCACACCCTCTTTCTGCCGAGCCTTCATCTCGTTGAGCAGTCGGTTGGTGATGGCTATATTTTCATCGTAGACATTCTCCAGATTATGTGCCTTGAAGAGTTCTAGATAGCACCCTATGGCCTGCATGCCAACCGATTGGCGCGTCTGTTCCATACCAATCTTTGAGAGATTGTTCTGCGACTGTGCCAATTCCACTCCAGCCGTTATGGCGCCGCCGGTGTACACCGGTTGGTAGAGGGTCAGTGAGATGCCATTTCCAAAGTGTGGCATTTCGGCACGAAAAGAATGGTCGAAGTCACGATCCATCAAGAGAATATCTCCCAGGTAATTGGCACTGAGTGAAGCGGAGATATCCGGAAGTGAGGCGGTATTGGCAACCTTAACTCCTTGCTCCGATACGTCAACTTTCTTACGTGCCGTAGCAACATCTTTGTTGTTCTTCTCAACCAAATCGAGTACCTGGCGTATATCGAGTGATACCTTCTGTGCGTCGGCACCCTGCATGGGTTGATATAGCGACATGCAACAAGCCGCTATGAATAAGAGTTTTCTACTCATATTATGTAATTAAGTAAATAAAGTGATTTCCGTCAAAAGGTGAGTCTACACGCTTATGGTTACGTGCTCACGCTATTATAAATAAGGTGTGTGCGGGACTAGAACAACACGTTCCAAAAGGAGGTGCCGTTCGTGTAAATCTGTTGTCCGTAAAGGACGTTTGTTGTATTGTTATTACGCTCTAAACGTTTCTTATTCATCGTATTTCATCGGGACTATATATCCCGATTTCGATGCAAAGGTACGAAAAAAAACGATATAGGCGAATCGTGTATATAAGATTTTTTAATATAAAATAAGGTTTATACCTCTTCTGCTCGCAGCAACTCTGTGCCTTTCACCTGCACCACTAAGGTGTGGAGTTGTGTACTGCCCGCCAATCGCTGAACAGCAGAACCTTCTGCATACTTGTGTACCTGTTCCACTGCTTCCTGCCACTGCTTTTCGGCAGCACTAGATGTTGCCGACATCTCCAAATACTTCAGTTCAATGATATAGCTATGATTCACTCCCGTAATCCCCAACTTAGGTAACAAGAACAAATCACAATACCCATAGTTCAGCTCCACCTCCGGTGTTGCTTGATAGTAGCTGTTGAAGCGCAGGAACGCCATCATATACCCCTGAACATTTGCTTCTCCGTTGATAAGACAGCGGATGGAAGCATTCTCGTGATAACATTTGCAGACGTAATCTATTAATTCTCGCCAATTGCCATCTCGTGCGGCAAACATACACAAATTGTCCATCTTATCCGTATCTGTAGGGTGGATTTTGTTGTACTCAGCCTGTAAGTAGCCGTAGTATTGCATACGTACATTGTTGTTCGGAATGCCGAGAG
>CAYSOK010000217.1:0-2435 GCA_964432645.1 uncultured Bacteroidaceae bacterium
TCCTTTACTTCACCGCAATACACTCCACCTCCACGAGAGCTCCCTTCGGCAACTCACGAACGGCAACGGCGGAACGCGCCGGGAAAGGAGCGGTAAAGAACTCAGCATACACCTCGTTCATGGGAGCAAAATTCGCCATGTCCGAGAGGAAAACCGTCGTCTTCACCACGTGAGAGAGATCCACTCCCGCAGCCTCCAAAATAGACTTCGCATTGGTGAGACTCTGACGAGTCTGCTCCTTGATACCCCCCTCCGGGAATGCACCCGTGGCAGGATCCAGCCCCAACTGACCGGAAGCAAACACAAATCCGTTTGCCTCAATCGCCTGACTGTATGGGCCAATAGCAGCAGGTGCATTTTCTGTGTGAATAGGTTTCATCTTCTCCGTATTATTTGTTTGTTATACTTATCTTTCAGCACGCATCGGATTGTGCAGGAAGTCGTCATAAGCCAACTTCACGCCATCCTCCAACTCGGTCTTGTATGTCCAACCCAATTTCTGCGCCTTGCTCACATCGAGCAACTTACGCGGCGTTCCGTTCGGACGAGTGGTGTCCCACTTGATGACACCCTCGTAACCCACCACCTTCGCAACCAACTCCGTCAGCTGCTTAATGGTGAGCTCCTTACCCGTACCGGCATTCACCGTCTCGTTGCCGCTGTAGTTGTTCATGAGGAACACACACAGATTGGCCAAGTCGTCCACATAGAGGAACTCGCGCAGCGGACTACCGTCGCCCCAACAAGTCACCTCCTTCAGACCTGCCTCCTTCGCCTCGTGAAAACGACGAATCAACGCCGGCAACACGTGAGAGTGCTCAGGATGATAGTTGTCGTTCGGACCATACAAATTGGTCGGCATCACACTGATATAGTCGGTACCGTACTGACGGTTCAAGAACTCACAGTACTTCAGACCGCTAATCTTCGCCAACGCATACGCCTCGTTGGTCTTCTCCAATTCCGATGTCAACAAGCAACTCTCCGGCATGGGCTGTGGAGCCATACGCGGATAGATGCAAGAGGAACCCAGGAACTCCAACTTCTTGCAACCGTTCTTCCAAGCCGCATGGATGACATTCATCTCCAACATCATGTTGTCGTACATGAAGTCCGCCAATGCATTCTGGTTGGCAATGATACCACCCACCTTAGCGGCAGCCAGGAAGACATACTCCGGAGCCTCCTTTGCAAAGAACTCATTGACCGCCACCTGGTCGATCAAATCCAGTTCCTTGTGCGTACGCGTAATAATATTGGTATAGCCCTGACGCTCCAACTCACGTACGATAGCAGAACCCACCATACCTCGGTGACCCGCTACATATATCTTGGCATTTTTCTCCATCATCTTACTTCACCAATCCTTTCTCGAGATACTCGGCTAAGTTGATGCGCATCACATCGGCTACATGCTCGGCTGCCACCTTCTCCATATCGTGCTTCACCATGAGCTGTACCAACTGCTCGAAAGAGGTGGTCTGCGGGTTCCAACCCAACTTCTCCTTCGCCTTGGTAGGGTCACCCCAAAGGTTAACCACATCGGTAGGACGATAGAAATCGGCACTCACCTCCACCAGGCAACGACCGGTCTTCACATCGTAACCCTTCTCGTCCATACCCTCGCCCTTGAACTCCAGCTCTATGCCGGCAGCCTTGAACGCGTGGTAACAGAACTCACGAACAGAGTGCTGCTCGCCCGTAGCAATCACAAAATCCTCCGGCTTCTCGTTCTGGAGAATCAGCCACATGCACTCCACATAGTCCTTGGCATATCCCCAGTCACGCAGAGAACTCAAGTTGCCTAGATACAACTTCTCCTGCTTGCCCTGTGCGATACGAGCAGCCGCCAACGTAATCTTACGCGTCACGAAAGTCTCGCCGCGACGCTCACTCTCATGGTTGAACAAGATACCGGAGCAACAGAACATGTTGTATGCCTCACGATACTCCTTGATAATCCAGAAACCATACAGTTTCGCCACCGCATACGGAGAGTACGGATGGAACGGAGTGTTCTCGTTCTGCGGAACCTCCTCCACCTTACCATACAACTCAGAGGTAGACGCCTGATAAATGCGGCACGTAGCCTCCAACTTATTGGCACGCACAGCCTCCAACACACGCAGTACACCTGTGGCATCCACATCCGCAGTGAACTCCGGAGAGTCGAAAGACACCTGCACATGGCTCTGAGCCGCCAAGTTATACAACTCCGTAGGCTGCACCTTGCCAATCACCTTCACCAGAGACATAGAGTCCCCCATATCGGCATAGTGAAGATGAAAATTCGGCGTACCTTCCAAGTGTGCAATACGCTCACGATAATCCACGGAGGAACGACGGATGATACCGTGCACCTCATATCCTTTCTCCAACAAGAACTCAGCCAAATAAGAGCCGTCTTGTCCCGTTACGCCCGTAATGAGCGCTAC
>CAYSOK010000218.1:0-2433 GCA_964432645.1 uncultured Bacteroidaceae bacterium
GCTTTTTTGAGGACGTTCCACGAAACGTCCCTACACTGTGGGTGGCTCTCTCGTGAATGTATACACAAATCCGAAACTTGAGACCTTTATTGAATATACGCCGAAATACGCTGGAGGACAACCCCCTTATCCATCGCCGTTACTTGCAATCGATGAAGCGTAACCTGTTGACCTATTGAAAAAAACACCGTACGAAGCGCTTGATTACGGAGCACATTCTCCTTCCACTCTTCACTGCGCCCTTGCGTCTCGCAGGAAACCACTACCGGTTCGAAGTCATCCAAACGTACCGCAACCCGGAGATGCTCGCCCTCCATCGGATGATTGGGGAGCAATGCCAATTCTATCCGGAGCGAATCCATCTTCAAATCCCCCTCCGCCGGAACCATCATCTCAAAAAACCTCGTATCCCCCGGCACCAACGCCACAAGGGAATCCTCCGGCAACTTATATTCAAAAACAGGTGCCACTTCGCGAACATACTCTGACGTATCCCCCACGCAGTGCTCCACACGGTTGAAAACCGGGAGCTTCCTCGGCTGAAAATCCATAATTCCCTGCCACTTCGGTGTATTGTAACGATGCGTAAGTGAAACGATACTGTCGTACGCTGCATCACTCTCCGACCACTCCGCATCCCCGTGACGAGCCAACTGCGCCGTGAGCAACTTCCGGTTCATCTCCGCCGCCGCCTTTATGGGGTATTCCACCAACTGAAAATAACTCTCTTGCTTGACGAACGGAAGCACCTGTCTTATGACATCTACACTGTCCGACAACGACTTATACCTTCCGAGACGCTCCCGAATGTACCCCTCGCTCCACGGCAAATCCCGAATCACCTTGTACGCCGGATCACGCTCCTCCGTACGCGTGCCTCCCAGAAACTCCGGTTTGCGCACAAACGAAAGACGCTGATGTTCCCGCATCAACGGCAATAACCGTCGAGCGGCTTCCGCGCCAAATTCACGTTCCAAAAAATGCTGTTGATGCATCGATACACCCTCCCGGCGCACCCTCTCTATATCCCACGCCATGTCCAGGAACAACTCCGTTTGATACTCTAACGGCTTGATATCGCCCACGTTGAGAATCCACATCCGCTGAATCCCGGCGTCGTATGCCTTGGACATCTCGTGGAAGAGTAGAGCCGGGGCAGTACCGCTAATCCAAAGATAATCGTGCGGACGTCCCCAGTATGACGTATGGTAGTAGATGCCGTTTCCACCACTCCTCGCACGTTCGGCGGGGGTAGGAAAATGGCGGATGTATCCGTAATTATCGTCGCACCACATCAGCGTGACATCCTCCGGCACCTCGAGTCCCGCGTGATACACCTCCAGCACCTCCTTGTAAGGGATGAAAACTTGTGGCACGTGGGTGACATCCTTTGACGCATACTTTTGAATCATAGCACGTTGCGCCGCAATTACTTCCGTGAGCGCCGACTTTTGTTCGGCAATCGTCTTCGCCCCGTTCATTGCCCCATCGTGTATGCCGCGCATGCCCAGCGTAAAGATGCCGCCATTCTCCCCCACCTCCTTGACACGCGTCTCCCAAAAGTTCAGCACATTCTCCCGGTTATGCACGAAGTCATACTCCCCCACACCATCGCGCCGCCACTCCCCATTGGTGTTGCGCAACATAGGTTCGCAGTGCGACGTACCTATATAGATGCCATATCGCTGCGCCATCTCGCGGTTGCCTTCCGTGCAGAAGAAGGGGACGGAACACTCGTGCATGGCGGGCCAGAAGGTGTTAGCTCTCAGGCGCAAAAGCAGTTCGAAGATGCGTTGATGTGTCTTAGGTCCTATCTCACCTTTGGTCGCCGACGGTTCGTGATTCTTCCAGCTCCAAGGGCATAGCCCCCAATCCTCATCGTTGATAAAGATGCCTCGGTAGGGCACAGAGGGGCTTTCCACATCGGCATATCCCTCCCTCAGTCGGAACTCCTTGCGCGGAAGTGGGGAAGCATCCGCCCACCATTCCCACGGCGACACCCCGATGAGACGTGAGAGTTGCATCACGCCGTAGGCAGCGCCATGCAAGTCGTTGCCTACAATCCAGAGTTGTCCATTTGCGCGCACCTTTAAAATAAACCCCTCGTTGTGAGCGTCGATGTCAGAGAAATCCTCCCCACAGTTGCGCACGAGTTCATTAGAAAGGGTAGTGACGACGATGTCGCTTTTTCTCGGAGCCGTATTCAGAGAAGTAGTAGCCCCGAACACCCGTTGGCAATCGCGCGTCAGCAGTTCAATGGCAGCGTTCACGGGAGCCTCTTCCTTTTCCGGGCAAGCGATGCAAACGGTTTTCCCATGGCGCAGGACGAAATCGCGCGCCGAAGTATGTATAGAGCAGATGCTTACGAGCAGCATCGGTAGTAGATATTTTATTTTCATACGAATCATGATACAATGTTTTCCACGCAAAAAT
>CAYSOK010000219.1:0-2386 GCA_964432645.1 uncultured Bacteroidaceae bacterium
GGCTTTTCTCGTAGCTCTTTACGGATTCTGAAGAATCTCCCCCTTGCTATTCATTAAAACACCATTTTCCCCTTCGATATTAAAATCTTCGTAATGGCAAAGGAACAAATCTTTGCCCTTTCCCTCAATACTATAAAAAATCGCATCGGTTAAGGGGTGACCGCTTTTAGACATCAGTCCCACATGAGCATCCGGAACGGTGTACATCAGACAATTGGACTCCCGAAGCACTGTTACATGCTCCAAACTGTGTGTATCCTCCTCGTATCGTATCGGCCTTGCATCTGTCACCACAAAATTATCCAACACCTTGCCCGAATAATCGTAACGCCTGAAATGGTTCTTCTCGTCGGAAAGGTATATCCCGTGTTCCACGGTAATCTTCTCCGTCTTATACTCGCATGGGAGTACCATCCATCCGGAATCGTTGTACACGCCCCATTTGTCTCCCTTGCGAACCGGCCAACAATGTTTGTAACCGTCATGTACAGCATCGAATTCGCAGGGTACAATGAGTCTTCCCGTTCGGTCGATTCTTCCGAATTTATCGTTCAACTTCACCTCGGCGCTACCATTGTGAAATATGTGGGAGTCTCCGTAGCGGAACGGCAGTTTAAACCCTCTGTCAACGATTCGTTTTCCGGTGTTGTCTATGTAGTAGAGACTGTCCTGCTCCATCACGGCAGCGATGCCTTCAGAGAAGATCCAGGCTTTGTCGTAGCGAGCGGGAATCACTTCTTGACCGTTGTTCACATTCAGATACCCTCGTTTTCCTCCTTTGCAGAACACCGCTAAACTGTCTTCTCCGGAGGTGCACACCCATCTCAGTCCCGTAAGCACTTTCTCCCGGGTTCGCTCGTCGTAGGTGTATCCCAATTGGCCTTCGAAGGGAGGTTGGAAGGAGATGTCGTTGCTCAGCATCTTCTTTTCGTATTCCGATGGGATGTTGTATGTCACATACTCGTTGTGCAGATATTCATAACTGATAATCAGTGTGATAATGGCAAACATGGTTACACAAACGATGGCTAACACGCGCCAAAACGCATGCTTGAAAAGCACTTTTCCGGTGTCGTGAAGTAGATTGGCGACTTTACGGAGTAAGCGCCTCAAAAAACGAAGTGTATAAGCTGTGTATGCTCGCATAGTAGGTTCTTTCATAATATTCTATTCATTTTTTTCTTTATGCAAAAATTGTCCCAAAGGTAACCCAAAGGAACAAAAAAATATCTTTCTTCTTTTCGATTCTTACAAAAAGATGTATATTTGCGGACGTAAACAGACCCTATCGTATCTGTTTTAATAGTATGAAATCTTAAGTTTATAAGAAAGATGAAGAAGTATAATGAACCATGGGAAGAATCTTCCGATGTGCAGACCGTGTTAGAGCTGCAATATCGCAACGAGATGATAGAGAGGGATTTCTATCGTCGGTGCTATGCCTATTTCATGGACCATCTGTCGGCGGTGTTTGGACACAAGGAGGGGGCGAAGAGTCCGGAGGACATCTTCCAGGAGGCGTTCCTGGCGTTGTGGACCGAGATTGATAGCAAAAAGATACATGTGCGTGACGGCAAACTCTGTAGATATAATAAGGCCGGTGAGTCGCACTGCATGACGGCAAATCTGTTTACGTATCTCATGGCTATTGCGCGATTTAAGTATTATGAATTGTTGCGTGAGGAACTCTTTTTTGCCGATGTGGAGGCGAAGGATGTGCCCGTAGGGGTGGTGGATGAGGCTCCGGAGTTGGATGCGCTGGATGTGGCGCGATTGACGGTGGAGGATATGCCTCCGCGCTGTCGAGAGATTCTCACAATGTTTTATTGCGAGAACAAGTCGCTCGAGGAGATTCTGCTCTTGCGGGGCGGAAATACGAGTAAGGATGGTGTGAAGTCGGCTAAGAGTAAGTGCCTTGCGCAGTTTAAGACGCGCATGGTGGGGGAATTGGAGAAGTTTCATGTAAAATGGATTTGAGATGGAAAACCAAGAAAGAATTGATGCGTATATAAGGGGTGAAATGTCTCCGGAAGAATGTTCGGATTTTGAACGTGACTTGGGTCGTGATGCGGATTTGGTCCGGGAGTATGCGATGGTGAGGAAGTTGGTGGAGGCTCTCCGGGTGCGTGAGGAGATGTTGCGATGTATGGCGAAGTGGAAGAATCCGGAGTATCGTCCTTATGAGGAGGATGCGTCTGCTTTTATGTGTTGCGAGGTAGGAAATTCTTGTGAAGAAGATTCGGAGGGTGTTGCTTGTGGTATTGCTCCGGAGGAGGAGACGAGACGTCCGCGAAAGAATAAGAAATGGAAGGATTCGATTGGGATGTTGCTTGAGATATTAAAAAAACTTGGGGGGAAGAAGTAAGAATTCGGATGGGTGAACATC
>CAYSOK010000220.1:0-2380 GCA_964432645.1 uncultured Bacteroidaceae bacterium
TTCCGTGGATGTTATCCCGTTCGGAGGGTTCCGTGGATGTTATCCCGTTCGGAAGGGTTCGTGGATGTTATCCCGTTCGGAGGGTTCCGTGGAATATCAATATGAAATGGAAGCCGCGGAGGGGACGCGCTGCGCGCGTTCCCTCCCGGAATCTATCTATTTCTGATCGTATGCGTGCTTGGGATAGTCCACGGTGTAATGCAGGCCGCGACTCTCCTTGCGCTCTATCGCCTGACGAGTAATGAGGTAACCCACATTAATCATGTTACGCAACTCGCAGATGTCGCGGGTAGCCTTCACACGTTTGAAGAGCTCCTCCGTCTCCTCGTAGAGCAAATCCAGACGCGTCCATGCACGATGCAGGCGCAAGTCACTACGAACAATACCTACGTAATTGCTCATAATCTGACCAACCTCCTTCATATCCTGCGCAATCAGCACCTTCTCCTCATTGCTCATGGTACCCTCATCGTTCCACTCCGGTACCTGCGTGTTGAATTGGTAATTGTCAATCACCTCCAGAGAATGCTTCGCCGCAGCATCGGCATATACCACAGCCTCAATCAAGGAGTTACTTGCCAAACGGTTACCACCGTGCAAACCGGTGCAACTGCACTCGCCCACCGCATAGAGACGATGGATGCTGCTCTCACCGTTCAAGTCCACCTTGACACCGCCGCACATGTAGTGAGCGCAGGGAACCACCGGAATATACTGCGTGGTGATATCGATACCGATGCTCAAGCACTTGGCGTAGATATTGGGGAAGTGATGCTTAGTCTCCTCCGGATCCTTGTGCGTAACGTCCAGACAAACATGGTCTAAGCCATGAATCTTCATCTCGCGGTCGATGGCACGCGCCACAATATCACGCGGAGCCAGGCTCAATCGCTTATCGTATTTCTGCATGAATTCCTCGCCGTTGGGCAGACGCAAGATGCCGCCGTATCCACGCATCGCCTCGGTGATGAGGTAGGCCGGATGACGCTCTGCCGGGTTGAACAGTGCCGTGGGGTGGAACTGCACGAACTCCATACCCTCTACGATACCCTTGGCACGATAGACCATGGCAATGCCGTCTCCGGTAGCGATGTTCGGGTTGGTGGTGGTGGCATAGACCGCACCCGTGCCGCCGGTAGCTATCAGGGTGACACGGCTCAAGAAGGTATCCACCTTACCGGTGTCCGGATCCAGGACGTAAGCACCGTAGCACTCTATGTTGTCCATGTGGCGGTTCACCTCTATACCCAAGTGGTGCTGAGTGATGACCTCAACGGCAAAATGATTCTCCAACACGGTGATGTTCGGGTCTTTACGCACCGCCTCAATCAAACCGCGCTGAATCTCAAAGCCCGTATCGTCGGCATGGTGAAGGATACGAAACTCGGAGTGTCCGCCCTCGCGATGGAGGTCGAAGTTGCCTTTTTCGTTCTTATCGAAGTTGACCCCCCAGCGAACCAGGTCCGCGATGCCTGCCGGTCCGCCCTCTACCACCTGCTTAACGGCAGCCGGATCGCTGATGTAGTCGCCCGCCACCATGGTATCGTGGATGTGCTTTTCAAAGTTGTCTACCTCCAGATTGGTCACAGAAGCGACACCGCCCTGTGCCTTTGCCGTGTTTGCTTCATCGATGGTCGTTTTACATACAAGGGCAACTTTTCCCTTGCCGGATTGGGATACTTTGAGGGCGTAGCTCATACCTGCTACACCGGACCCAATTACGAGAAAATCAAATTTTCGTATCATTGTAGTTCTCTTTATTTCTTTGTAACTTTCTGCAAACTTACTTAAAAAAGTGGGTTTATCCTACAAGATTATTCGATTTTTTCATTTTTTTATCGTAACTTGCGCCAAAATTCGCAAGACTAGTGGTAAGAATGATGAAGAAACGCACTTTTCGGGGTAGATTTGAACGCACAAAACTGTACGTTTGTTTGCTGCCGACCATGTTGGTGGCGGCGTATCTTTTTTGGATTCGACAGCCACTGCCGGGACTGATTGTCTTGGGGGTGGCGGTGTTGCAGATGGAGAAGTTGCTGCACACGGAGTATGTGATTGCCGACAGACAATTGTTCTTGTTGAACGGTCGTTTTGCGGCGCGCACGGTACTGGCTGTGGATGATATCGAGAAGATAGAAATCTGCCGTCCCACGTGGATGGGTCTGAAACGGGGAGACTGTGTCCTGTTGACACTCCACACCGGCAAGAGTTACTTGTTGACGCCGGAAAACCCGGAGGAGTTCTGCCGCACCTTACTGAAAAGACAAACAACCAAAGAAGAAGAAGAAGCATGAAAAAGATGACTCAAATATTGAATATCTATAATTTACTCAAGTTTCGGATTTGTGTAAACAACAACGAGAGGGCCATCCACAGTGTA
>CAYSOK010000221.1:0-2369 GCA_964432645.1 uncultured Bacteroidaceae bacterium
ATATAGTGCATAAAAAGATAGTGATTTCGCGATAAAAAAGTCCAATGTTTTGTTCCGTTTACTGCGAGAGCAGCACCCCGAGCTCTCGCAGTATTTAAGGCAAAACATTGGACTTTTTGCGGGCAAACGTCGAAAGATTTGCGGGCAATTAGATTCGTGTTTGCGGGCAAAAAATAAACATCCACGAGAGAGTATCCACAGTGTATGTGGACTGTGGATACCCGCTCGTGGATATATTCGCCATCCGTGGTGTAAATCACTTCCCGTTTTCCTTCAACATACCGTGTCGATACGCATACAGCAAGGCTTTTAACTCCGTAATCTGTTGCGAAAGTTCACGACCCGTGTCCGTATCCATCACCAACATGCGATGCTTACTCATCTCCACTATCTGATGCGTACTCTTAATATCCGTTCCGTTGCGAATGGCTTCACGTGCCGAAGTAAACGGCTCGTGCTGAACCAGAGAGAAGCCACGACTGTGAAACACCAACGTGTATCCCGCAATACCCGTGGTATTGTGATACGCCTTCGCAAAACCACCGTCTATCACCATCAATTTACCATTCGCCTTAATCGGACTCTCACCGTTGATGGTGCGCACCGGCACGTGACCGTTGATAATATGACGATGTTTCCCCGTCACACCAAAAGCATCCATGATGGCATCTACCACATGCTCATCGTCACGCAATTTATAATACCAGCCCTTCTGCTCCTCGTAGGTGGATTTGTCCTTCAGAAAATAGCGCTCAAAGGTTGCCATCTTCGACTTATCGAACAACGGAGAATCCTTGCCACACCACAAATACCAGAAGTAATCCTTCGCAAAGGCACGCTCTTCCATCGGAGTATCTTGTGTGAACGCCGAACGAATCACCATACCTATCTTGTGCAACAACTCCTTACCGCAATACTTCTCCCCCATGATATCCACCTCCTTGAGCGAACCGTCTTCGTTGAGCGGCACACTCGCGTGGAAGAGTAGATTATTGTTGAAAATGCCATACATACAACCGTGCGTCAGGAAACAACGTATGTGCTTCTTGAGTTTATCACTCACTCGGAAAGAGTGGTGCAGACTCTTCACCAACTCCTCTTCCTCCGGTGTGAGACGGTTGGGATGCTCGGGATCTACCGTGGGGAAGAAGGTGTCCTTCATCTCATAATCCATACCGTTCATGTGATAAACACCACGAGCAAAGTCTATCCCTTCCAACGACTTACGATCTTGCATCCCCCACTCCGGACGTCGGTCTATCATGGAGGCTTCCAATTTGAACTGAATGATGCTTATGGCCTTGTGCATCTGTGCAATCAAGCGACGTGTCTTCTGATTGTGTGTAGTGTCATCCTTGTCGAGTTTCGGACCGAAAAGATCGCAGGGGTCATCATCGTAGACCTGCATGGCAAAGGTGGCAAGAGGTACCAGATTGATGCCGTAACCATCCTCCAAGGTCGCCATGTTGCCATAACGGAGAGAGAGACGCAGCACATTGGCAATGCAACAATCATTGCCAGCAAAGGCTCCCATCCACAAGACATCATGATTGCCCCATTGTATATCCAAATTGTGATAATGACACAGAGTATCCATGATGATGTGCGCTCCCGGACCACGGTCGAAGACATCACCCAAGATGTGCAGACGGTCGATGGACAGACGCTGAATCAACAAACACATCTCTATAATAAAATCCTCCTGACGACCAATTTCAAGAATGGTCGTCAGGATGGACTCCACGTAGCGCTTCTTGGATGCCACACGAGTGGACTCGTGCAACAACTCTTCTATAATGTACGCATAGTCGTCCGGCAGTTCCTTACGCACCTTGGAACGAGTGTACTTGGCAGAGACCGTGCGACACACCTCCACCAACTGCAACAATGTGGTGTGATAGAAACTATCCTCCAATCGACCTGCATCGGCACGCATCAATTCAAGTTTCTGTTCGGGATAGTAGATGAGTGTACACAATTCCTTTATCTCATCGCTTGTAAGACGACCCTCAAAGAGTTCCGTCACCTTACGCTTGATATCTCCCGAAGCATTCTTCAACACATGCTGAAAAGCTTCGTATTCTCCATGTATATCTGCCAGGAAATGCTCCGTACCCTTCGGTAGGTTCATGATGGCTTGTAGGTTTATAATCTCTCTACTGGCAGAAGCCACATTGGGATAGGTTCTCGCCAGAAGGCGGAGCAGTCGAAGATTCTGTAGGACTCGGCGCTCCATCGTATCGTTGTTGTCTGTTTCCATGTCAGTCGGTAAGATTGTTTTATAAGCACAAAAGTAGAGAAGATAATGCTTCCGACAAACACTTTTCGTGCTTTTTTTAGTCTTTCAAAGATGTTTTTTCTTTTTTTAC
>CAYSOK010000222.1:0-2355 GCA_964432645.1 uncultured Bacteroidaceae bacterium
AAAATCATCCCTTCACCCTACTTATATATAAGGTATATGGTCGGAATTTTACTTAAATCCGGTTTCTGCGCCTTGCGCCACTCCTGGATGGTTAGCGTCTTGATCCACTCCTGCTCCGTGGTGATGCCCGAGGCAATGCAGAGTTTTGTCTGCGGCTTCAACGTACGCGTCAACTCATCAATCATCGCTGCATTTCGATAAGGCGTCTCTATGAAAATCTGCGTCTGATGTTCGTTGTAAATACGTTGCTCCAACTGTTTGATGCGCTTGGTACGCTCCGCACCCTGAATGGGGAGATAACCGTGAAAGGCGAAGCTCTGTCCGTTGAAACCGGACGCCATGACGGAGAGGATGATGGAGGAGGGTCCCACTAACGGCACCACACGATAGCCACGACGCTGGGCAATAGCCACCACATTGGAACCCGGATCGGCTACTGCCGGGCAACCGGCTTCGGAGATAACACCTACCGACTCCCCTGCTTTCATCGGCTCCAGGTAGCGAGAGAAATCCTCGCCCTCGGTGTGCTTGCCCATGGGGTAAAAGGTCAATTCGTCTATGTTGATACTCTTGTCTACCTTCTTAAGGAAACGACGGGCGGAACGAACATCTTCCACCACAAAGTGGCGGATGCTCATTATGATATCGTGATTGTAGGAGGGCAACACCTGCGACACCTCCGTATCGCCGAGCGTTACGGGGATTAAATAGAGGGCACACTCGGTGCTCCGGTCTTTCTTCTCTTGCATATTCTACTTTTTTCTTCGTTTTGTGGGTGCAAACTTACAAAGAATTATCGAGTTTATCAAAAAAATGTGTAACTTTGCAGCAATAAATAACAAATTTCAATAAATGATAGAACCATGAGAAGATTCTTATATGCTACTGCGGTAGCGCTTATGGCGGTGGGATTGCCCCTACATGCCGAGGAAAAACAGGTGACAGTGACCCTTACCAACCCATTGAACGAGGTAAGAACGGATGCTCCTATTTCTTTTAAGCTCAAGGATTTAAAGCCATCCTTTCAGGTACGTTCAGCGGTTGTAACATGCGACGGCAAGGAGATTCCGAGTCAGATAGACGACTTGAACCGCGACGGCAAGGCAGAGGAGTTGGCGTTTGTAATTGACATGAAGGCCAAGGAGAGCAAGGAGGTGACGGTGACGCTGTCATCGGAGCGTTCCGACAAGACCTATACACCACGTGTCTTTGCGGAGTTGTTGCTCAAGAACCCGAAGCATCCGGCGGACACCACGCATCAGACCATGCAGATTGAGTCACTGACGGTGCTGAACGATGACGACCCTTACAACTATGTGCATCACCACGGACCTGCGTTTGAGTCGGAGTTGGTGGGTATGCGTCTGTACTTCGACCACAGACAGACGGTGGATCAGTATGGTAAATATCGCAAGGGACTGGAAATCGATGCCACACAGTTCTACACATCGGCTGCACAATTGGCTGCGGGATATGGTGACGACGTGCTGTGGGCAGGCAATACGGTGTCTGTGGGTACCTTCCGCGGATGGAATGGCAAAGACCAGGAGATGATTACACCGGTGGCTCGCCGTACGGAGAGTGTATTGGCGAAGGGACCGATTCGTACGGTAGTGGAGATTCAGGATGCGGACTGGTTGTATCACGGCAAGTATATCACTATGACCCAGCGCTATACGCTGTATGCGGGACATCGCGATGTGGAGGTTTCCATCCGCTTCGACGAGCCGATGGACGGGGAGACCTTCTGCACGGGTACCATCAACGTGAAGGGTTCCACCGAGTATACGGACAAGGCGGGATTGCGCGGATGTTGGGGGGCCGATTGGGCGGTTGGCGGTGCCGATACGTTGACGCACCACAAAGAAGCGGTCGGTTTGGCGGTATTGATTCCGGAGAAGTACATCCGTAGCGAGGAGCCGGAGACGGCGGAAAACCGTTTCCATACAATTGGTACAACGAAGAAGAATCCGTACAAATTGAATTATCGTTTTGCTATGGCTTCGGGGAATGAGACGTTTGGTATTCGTTCTCAAAAAGAGTGGTTTGCGTACTTGAAGCAGTGGAAGAAGGAGGTAAACAATCCGGTTACCACGAACTTACAGAAATCGCATAAGGCAAAGAAGGCGAACGGGAAACAACGGAAAAAGAAATAGCTCAAGCTTCGGCTTTGTTTACACAAATCCGAAAGAGAGAGGCTTCCACCCATGTAGGGACGCTTCGTGGAGCGTCCTCAAAAATGCCGGTTCGTGGTACATGCCGCATGGTCTTATGATTCTTGAGAGGTTTCGCCATTCGGTGTGTACCACGAACCGGGTTTTTGAGGACGTTCCACGAAACGTCCCTACACTGTGT
>CAYSOK010000223.1:0-2334 GCA_964432645.1 uncultured Bacteroidaceae bacterium
CGCGAAGTTATATCAAAAACTTCTTTGATGCAAATTTTCAGGCAAGAAAATACGACATGGTTATGTTTCTTTAACGGGCACTTCTCGGAAGGCTCGATTAAGACTACATTTTGTAACACTTTTCCAAACTATTTTAGGATTGTAGTTTGCATATAAGTGTATAATAGACAATTATCTACTCGAGTTTACTACCTCTTTACCTCACGTTCATCAAAATCTTACGCTTCAGCATCAACGGATAATCGGGATGCGATGCCAAAAAATCCTCCACCGTACGGCGCACCGTCTCCGCCTTGTGACCATTCACCAAACACGCCACCCAACGCTTCGGAAGGAAAATATCACCCGTACGCTTCACATCCATCAATGCCTCAAGCCCCGGCAACAAATACTTCTCACTCTCCACCCTACGATAACGATGGTTCAAGAGATACAACGATTTCTCCACCCACGGCTCCACACTTCGATTCTCCGCCTTTAAGAGCGCCGCAAAAACGGAATCACGCTCCGACAAACGCGGCGATACCGATGGCGAAACAAAGGCAAACTCCTTACGTAAATTCTCGTTGGTGAGACGGTTACGCATCCCCGCAACCAAACTGTCCGACAACTCCGGCAGACGCACCGAGAGTTGATACGTCAAACTCATGGCATCCCTCTCCGACAACTCAAAACCGGGAATTGCCAACTCGCCTTTCCACAATCGAAGCATCTCCTGAATGCTCCCCTCCGTATCCATCACATCTATTAAGGTACGCAGGGCTGCAATCTTCCGGGACGGCAGGCTGTCGGTGAGCAAAATCTCTGACAACGTCCGCTCCAAACCCTCGTTGTACGAGTCGGCAAACTGCGTCTGAGCTACTCGTAGATGCTCAATTGAAAGGTTGAATAACAGAGGGTTACTCTCTCCCGGGAGATGCTTGGTAAGCACCGAGATATACCTCTCCGGAGAGATGTCCCCACGCCAGAGAGCCTCGTGCAGATTGATCAACAACGCACCGCGAGACAAGTCATCCAGAGCATCTATCTGCCCCAACGCATGCTCCAGCATGGCAGCATCCATTGCAAAATACCCATACGACATGCCGTCCACATTGGGCAGAATATCCTCCGTACGAGCGTCAAGACGCACTTTCGTGGTGTTGCTATTGCAATCCGCAGTCAACGTTTTTCCATCCACACGGAAAGTGATCTGCTGTGGACGCACCACACCCTCCTGTTGAATCGTCAGCGTACGTCCCTTGCGCGAAAGACGATACTCCGGCATGCCCGCTTCATACAACCAATTGTGACTCCATGTCCTTAAATCATCGGTAGTTAGGCTATCCAGTGTTTCTATCAAATCCCCCCACGTAGCATTGCCGTACGCATGGTTCGATAAGTAACGATGAATGCCCTCGCGAAAGGTCTCATCGCCCACCTTTCGAATCAACTGACGCATCATCATGGGACTCTTATTATAAATAATATTCCCATATATAGACCCTGCATCCTCCAGATTGTCCAACTCCTGCTGGATGGGGTTCGCTCCCTGAGTGCGATCCTCGGCGTACGCACCCGGAGCATAGGTCAACATGAAACGCAAGCGATGGTTCACCTCCGGGTAGAGCGGTTCGCAGATGGCAGCCGCATAGTAATTGGCAAACACCTCCTTGGTCCACACCTCACCAAACCACTTCATGGTGACGTAGTCCCCAAACCACATGTGCGAGGTTTCGTGCGCTATGAGTGCTGTGCGCGCCAGCCGTTCGTTGAGCGTGGCATGAGGGGAGAGGAAGAGCATACGGTCGTTGTAGAGTGTTGCCCCCGTGTGCTCCATACCGCCAAACTGGAATCCCGGAATCAGTGCCATCTCGTATTTAGAGAAGGGGTAGGGGATGCCCGTGTACTGCTCCTGCCATTTCAGTGCCACCAAGGTCTCCCGCAGGATGTCGTCGCACTGCGCGGTCAGAGTGGAGTCGGTCTCGGAGTGATAGAGCACCACGGTGTGTCCGTCTGCCGTCATCTCCTCGCGCCGGAACTGTCCCGCGGCGAAGGCAAAGAGGTAAGTACTAAGGGGTTCCGTGGGTGCAAACTCTATCGTCGTGCGTCCCTCGCGGGTGCTCTGTCCCACCACCGCCCCATTGCTCAGCGCCCTCCATTCGGCAGGCAGAGTGAGTGTGAGTCGGTAGGTAGCCTTCAAATCGGGCTGGTCAAAACAGGGGAAGAGTTGTCGCGATTTGTCGGGCACCGAGAGGGTGTAGACCATGTTGCCACGATGGTTCAGCACGCGTGGATTCACTCGGAAATCCACGTGTACCGTGTTTCTTCCCGTCCGCATTTGGTGGGCAGGAT
>CAYSOK010000224.1:0-2327 GCA_964432645.1 uncultured Bacteroidaceae bacterium
GTGGATGGCCCTCCTCGCGAGTTAAACGCTCAGAGCCTTGGCATCCTCCTCGTCAAACACCTCGTCCCAATCCTTCCACACCACATCGTAGCCAAGGTTACGGATACTCGCCGTCACCTCATCCGGCGTACGACCGTCGGTAATCTCGAACTGTTCCAACGAATCCTTGCACACACTGTAGCCACCCGGATCCGTCTGACTGCCCGCACTCATCGACGTGACACCCAACTGCATCATGTGGCTGCGGAACGAAGCACTCTCACGCGTAGAATAACTGATGTCCACATCGTGGTCGAAAAGACGAAAAGCAAACGTCAACTGCGCCAACTCCCGATCCGTCATCACCACATTCGGTTGAAAACCACTCTCCGCCGGGCACATACGCGGGAAGTTAACACTGTAACGCGTTCTCCAATAATGTTTTTGCAGGTAACGCAAGTGACGCGCCATCATCGTGACATCCGCACGCCACTCCTCCAAACCAATCAGCACTCCCATGCCAATCTTATGCACACCCGCCTGCCCCATACGGTCGTAGCCGTTCAGACGCCATTCGTAGATAGACTTCATGCCGGCAGGATGATACTTCTTGTAATTTTCGCGATGGTACGTCTCCTGGAAACAGACCACCCCGTTTAGACCGAAGTGCGTCAATCGCTCGTACTCCTCCATCTTCAACGGCTGCACCTCGATGGTCAGATTGTGGAAGTAAGGACGACACACCTTCATCATCTCCTCGAAATAACGGATGCCACACTTGGAAGGACACTCCCCACTCACCAGCAACAAATTCTGGAAAGGCCCCAGGCGTTTAATCGCCTTACACTCCTCCTCAATCTGCTCCGGCGTGAGGATGGTACGCGCAAACGGATTGTCGTGATTAAAACCACAATAGACACACTTGTTGTTACAAGCGTTGGAAACATACATCGGGATGTACATGGAAATCGTTTTGCCGAAACGCTCCTGCGTAAAACGGCGACTCAGTTGCGCCATCTCCTCCAGATGATTGGCAGCAGCCGGCGAGATGAGTACCATGAAATCCTCGTCCGTCAGTTGTTTCTGATTGCGACGCGCCTTAGACAGCACACGCAGCACATCGGCCTCCGTAGCCGACTGAATGGTCTCCACCGTCTCGTCCCAGTCCCACTGACCGATAACATCCGCGAAACCATGGCCGTAAAACGGCTCTTTTTCAGTATGATTTAATTCTTGCATGATGATTCATTACATTGTTCTTCAATATTCTGAGATATACGCATGGCGCAGAAATTCGGACCACACATGGTGCAGAAGTGATCGCTCGAGTCGGTATCACGTCCGCGCCCCGCCAGATAAAATTCCTTTGCCTTTGCCGGGTCGAGCGACAGATTGAATTGGTCGTTCCAGCGGAACTCATAACGCGCCTTCGAGAGCGCATTGTCCCGCACCTGTGCCCCCGGATAATTCTTCGCCAGGTCCGCAGCATGCGCCGCTATCTTATAGGTGATGACCCCCTCGCGCACATCCTCGAGACTCGGGAGAGCAAGATGCTCTTTTGGCGTCACATAGCACAGCATGGCAGCGCCCGCAGCACCAATTGTGGCAGCACCGATGGCCGAGGTGATGTGGTCGTAAGCCGGAGCGATATCCGTGGTCAACGGACCGAGCGTGTAGAACGGTGCCTCGTGACACTTCTCCGCCTGTCGACTCATGTTCTCCGGAATCTTGTGCATAGGCACGTGACCCGGACCTTCAATCAACACCTGCACATCGTGTTCCCAAGCCTTTTCGGTCAATTCACCCAGTACATCCAACTCCAGGAACTGTGCCTCGTCATTGGCATCGTGTGTAGACCCCGGGCGCATACCGTCACCCAGTGAAACCGCTACATCATAGCGATTTAGAATCTCGCAAATCTCGTCGAAATGTGTATATAAGAACGACTCCTGCTGGTGCAGCACACACCATTGTGTCATGATGGAACCACCACGAGAGACGCACCCCGTCAGTCGTTTTCCCACCAGTTCCGCATGGCGACGCAACACTCCGGCATGGATGGTGAAGTAGTCCACTCCCTGCTCGCACTGTTCTATCAAGGTGTCGCGGTAGATTTCCCAAGTCAATTTACGAACATCTCCGTTTACCTTCTCAAGTGCTTGATAGATAGGTACAGTACCTACCGGTACGGGGCAGTTGCGCACAATCCATTCGCGCGTTTCGTGGATGTGGTTGCCCGTAGAGAGATCCATCAGCGTGTCGCCACCCCAATAGCAACTCCACACCGCCTTTGCCACCTCCTCCTCGATGCCCGAAGAGAGTGCCGAGTTGCCGATGTTGGTATTCAG
>CAYSOK010000225.1:0-2285 GCA_964432645.1 uncultured Bacteroidaceae bacterium
CCTTTGTGAAGATGTCGTCCTATTCCGGCACATCGTCTACGGGAGAGATGACCAAACTCATCGGACTGAACGGTACGGTGGAGGGGCGTACGGTGGTCGTCGTGGAGGACATTATCGACAGCGGTTTCACTATGGTTAAGATGATAGAGATGCTGCAGGAGATGCATCCGGCAGATATCAAGCTATGCACTCTGTTGTTGAAACCGGGCAACCTCAAGGTTGACTTGACGGTAGATTATAATTGCTTCTCTATCCCCAATGATTTTATTGTGGGATACGGACTTGATTACAACGAGCAGGGTAGAAACCTCAAGGATATCTATACTGTAGTAGAGGAATAAGCAGAGAGGCAACGGGAGACGATACGGAAATTTTTAAATATATAATACATGTTGAATATTATCATTTTTGGTGCTCCGGGTTCCGGTAAGGGAACATACAGCGCCAAGTTAGTTGAAAAGTATGGCTTCGCTCACATCTCTACGGGCGATGTATTGCGTGGTGAAATTAGCAAGGGTACCGAGTTGGGTAAGATTGCAAAGAGCTACACCGAGAAGGGACAGCTTATTCCCGATGAGTTGATGACCGACATTTTGGCATCTACTTACGATGCTATGGACAAGAAGGCCGGTGTCATCTTCGATGGTTTCCCGAGAACCATTGCTCAGGCAGAGTCTCTCAAGAAGATGTTGACCGAGCGTGGCGCATCCATGGGCATGATGATTGAGTTGGTTGTTGAGGAGGATGAGTTGATGGCTCGTTTGCTGAAGCGTGCCGTTGAGCAGGGTCGTTCCGATGACAACGAGGAGACCATTAAGAATCGTTTCAACGTTTATAAGACACAGACCTCTCCGCTCATTGAGTGGTTCGAGAAGGAGGGCATCCGCAACAGCTTTACCTACAAGGGTACCATGGAGCAGATGCTGTCTGAAATCTATGCAGCTGTAGAAAAGAAGCTGAACTAAAAAGATGCAGACCGTGAACTTCTTTGCGGTCGAATAGGTTATAGGCGATGTAGGGGAACATCTTGTGTGTTTCCCTACGTGCGCTATTTTTGAGAAACTAAGATTAGATTAGGATTAACAAATAATGAAGAGAATATGGCTGAGTCAAATTTTGTAGATTATGTGAAGATTTACTGTAGATCCGGACGTGGTGGACGTGGTTCCGCTCACATGCATCGTGCTAAATACATGCCCAACGGTGGACCCGATGGGGGTGACGGTGGACGTGGAGGTCATATTTATCTCAGAGGTAATCGTAACTATTGGACTTTGTTGCACTTACGTTTCGAGCGTCATGTCTTTGCCGGTAATGGTGGTAGCGGTGGTAAGAGCCGTTCTACGGGTAAGGATGGTGCCGACCGATACATTGATGTGCCGTGTGGTACCGTGGTGTACGATGCGGAAACGGGTGAGTACTTGTGCGATGTTACGGCGGACGGTCAGGAGGTGATGCTCCTTAAGGGCGGTCGTGGTGGACTGGGCAACTGGAACTTCCGTACGGCTACCAACCAAGCTCCGCGTTATGCTCAGCCGGGAGAGCCCATGCAGGAGCGTTTGGTGATTCTGGAGTTGAAGTTGCTAGCGGATGTCGGTCTAGTGGGATTCCCCAATGCCGGTAAGTCTACGTTGCTGAGTTCTCTTTCTTCGGCGCGTCCAAAGATTGCGAATTATCCGTTTACCACCTTGGAACCGAGTTTGGGAATTGTGTCGTATCGCGACCATCTCTCCTTTGTCATGGCGGATATTCCGGGAATTATAGAGGGCGCGAGTGAGGGACGTGGTTTGGGACTTCGCTTCCTGCGTCATATAGAGCGCAACTCCTTGTTGCTGTTTATGGTTCCGGGAGATACGGACGATATAAAGAAGGAATATGAGATTTTGCTGAACGAGGTGGGCACCTTCAATCCGGAGATGTTGGAGAAACAGCGTGTATTGGCCATCACCAAGAGTGACTTGTTGGACGAGGAACTGATACAGATGCTGGAGGAGACGTTGCCGACCGATGTGCCGCATGTGTTTATCTCCTCGGTTGTAGGAAAAGGACTTACCGAGTTGAAAGATATCTTGTGGCGTGAGTTGAATAGCGAGAGCAATAAGTTGCAGGCTATCACCGACCAAACGCGTATTGTCCACAAGAATAAGGATATAGGTTTGCTTCGTTCCGAGCTTCAGGCTATGGGTGAGGATGAAGACATAGAGTTCGTAGACGATGAAGATATAGAAGATCTCGACGACTTCGAATACGAAGAGGAGGACTTTGAGGATAAGGAATAAACGATT
>CAYSOK010000226.1:0-2247 GCA_964432645.1 uncultured Bacteroidaceae bacterium
TTATTTCGATGTTTCCAATCCGCTGCGCTTGCTGCGGTTATAACTACGATAATCATCTAATTCTATTTCCACGTCCGGTTCCCGGAGCGGAGTCTCCTGCGGGAGGTGGAACTGTACGTATTTTATGTTGAGGCCACGATTCAACCATTGCTGCTCGTAATACGTCTGAATGCCCAAAATCTTCGCCTCCTCACTATCCGGATGCTCCGCCAAAACACTGTGATACAAATCGTCCGAACGGAACACCACCGGCAACTTGTTCTCCTCAATCATGTAATTCGTGTACGTAAACAAGAAATTGCTGTCCGTCTTCAGATGAATCAATCCATCCGGCACCAAAAAACGACGATAACGCTCCATGAAATACGTGGATGTCAGTCGTTTCGTCACCTTCTTCATCTGCGGATCACTAAACGTAAGCCAAATCTCGCTCACCTCGCCCGCCGCAAAAAAACGGTCGATAATCTCGATGTGCGTACGCAAGAATGCCACATTCTTCAGACCCAATTCCAATGCCTCGGTAGCACCGCTCCACATACGCGCCCCCTTGATGTCCACCCCGATGAAGTTCTTCTCCGGATAGAGTTTTGCCAAGCCCACGGTGTACTCACCGCGACCGCACCCCAACTCCAACACAATCGGATGGTCGTTGTGGAAGAAATCGGCATTCCACCGCCCCTTCATCTCGAAAGGCACCTCCTCCGCAACCGAATAAGGATACTGAAACACATGTGGATACGTCTCCATATCCGCAAATTTAGATAGTTTGTTCTTTGACATAGTGTGTAATGCAAAGGAGCGTACCCTGATGTGTCTTCATGGTGCGCTCCTCTTCTTCAATGTTATGAAATTTAAAACTCTTCTCACTCAATCACCACGCGCGTCCAACCATGCTTGTCCTCGATGGTTCCGTACTGTATGCCGCGCAAGGTTTCATAAAGTTTCTTGCTGATGGGACCGGGTTCTGCACCGTAGTCGTAGCGAACGCCCGTATCCAGGTCATCAATATAAGAAATAGGAGAGATGACGGCAGCCGTACCGCAGGCACCTGCCTCCTCGAAAGTGGCCAATTCCTCTTCCGGAATCTGACGACGCTCTACCTTCAGTCCCAAGTCCTCTGCCAACTGCATCAAACTCTTGTTGGTGATGGAAGGCAGGATGCTGGTGGACTTCGGAGTCACATACGTGTTGTTCTTGATACCGAAGAAGTTGGCAGCGCCACACTCATCCATGTATTTCTTCTCTTTCGCATCGAGATAGAACTCGCAGGCATATCCCTTCTCGTGTGCCAAAGCGTTGGCACGCATGGAAGCGGCATAGTTGCCACCCACCTTATAGATACCGGTGCCGAGGGGAGCTGCGCGGTCGAAGTCGGGGATGATGACATAAGGATTGGTAGAGAAACCTCCCTTGAAGTAAGGACCTACCGGTGTGACGAAGATGAGGAACAGATACTCCGTGGCGGGGTGTACACCCACTTGTGCGGAGGTTCCGATGAGCAAGGGGCGCACATAGAGTGTAGCGCCGCTCTCATAGGGCGGGATGAAGCGTTCGTTCAGGCGAACCACCTTCTCCACCATCTCGATAAACAACTCTGTAGAAATCTTCGGCATCAGGATGCCGTCACAGGTGCTCTGCAAACGTGCGGCATTTTCATCCGGGCGGAAGATACGAACTTTGCCGTCCGGACAGCGGTAAGCTTTCAGTCCTTCGAAAGCTTCCTGACCGTAGTGTAATGAAGTGGCTGCCATGTGCAGAGGGATGGTTTCCTCTGAGCAGACTTCGATTTCTCCCCAAGCGCCGTTGCGGTAATAGCAGCGAACGTTGTAATCGGTTTTCATATAACCGAATGATAAACTTGACCAGTCAATCTCGTTCATTGTATTTCTTTTTTAAATTACATCACTTTCTATCCGCAAAGATACAAAATATTTCACACAGCAACGATATTTGTGCAATATAATTCTATTTTTTCGGAAAAAAAGTTAGTCTTTGTCGTCGTCGGTGAGTATTTTCTTTATTTCGGTATCGACATTATAGATTTTTTCGCGGCAGAATAGGAGGAGTTCGCGGCATTCTTTGAGTTTTGCTGCTATTTGGTCGAGGTCGATGTCGCCGCTTTCGATTTCGCGAACGATTGCTTCGGCGCGTGCTTTTGCGCTTTCGTATGTGAGTTCTTTTTTTGCCATATTTGTTTTTTCTTTAATTGTTTCCTTACTATTTATTATATAAATCATCCACAGTGTA
>CAYSOK010000227.1:0-2217 GCA_964432645.1 uncultured Bacteroidaceae bacterium
TGAAAGAGCTCGAATTGAAGTACGGATGCAATCCGAATCAAAAGCCTTCTCGCATCTTTATGACGGAGGGGGAGTTGCCTATCGAGGTACTGAACGGTCGTCCGGGGTATATTAATTTCTTGGATGCCTTCAACAGTTGGCAGTTGGTCAAGGAGTTGAAAGAGGCTACGGGACTGTGTGCTGCGGCATCGTTTAAGCATGTGTCTCCTGCGGGGGCTGCTGTGGGGCTGCCACTGAGCGATACGCTGAAGAAGATTTACTTTGTGGACGATATTGCGCTTCCGCTCTCTCCTATCGCTGCGGCATATGCGCGTGCTCGCGGTGCGGATCGTATGTCTAGCTACGGTGATTTCATCGCGCTGAGCGATACGTGTGATGAGGTGACGGCTCTCCTTATTAAAAGAGAGGTGTCTGACGGTGTGATTGCTCCGGATTTCACGCCGGAGGCACTGGAGATTCTGAAGGAGAAGCGTAAGGGTACGTACAATGTGATTAAGATTGACCCGAACTATGTGCCGGAACCGGTGGAGCGTAAGCAGGTGTTTGGCATCACGTTTGAGCAGGGACGTAACAACATCAAGTTGAATGACCCGGCGCTCTTTGAGAATATACCGACAAAGAATAAATCGTTTACGGAGGAGGCGCTTCGAAATCTGGTGATTGCATTGATTACGCTGAAGTATACGCAGAGTAACTCTGTTTGCTATGTGAAGGATGGTCAGGCGATTGGTATCGGTGCGGGTCAGCAGAGCCGTATCCACTGTACTCGTTTGGCGGGTAACAAGGCGGATATTTGGTGGTTGCGTCAGCATCCGAAGGTGATGAACTTGCCGTTCGTGGAGAAGATTCGTCGTGCGGATAGAGACAACACCATCGACATCTATATTTCTGAGGATTACGAGGATGTATTGGCTGAGGGTGAATGGCAGAAGTTCTTCACCGAGAAGCCGGAGCCTCTGACGCGTGAGGAGAAGAAGGAGTGGTTGGCGAAGAATACGGAGGTGGCTCTGGGTTCTGATGCTTTCTTCCCGTTTGGTGACAACATAGAGCGTGCGCACAAGAGTGGTGTCCGGTACGTGGCACAGGCGGGTGGTTCCGTCCGTGATGATCATGTGATTGAGACGTGCGATAAGTATGGCATCGCTATGGCTTTCACGGGGGTACGTTTGTTCCATCATTAATAAAGAATAGAAGATGCAAAAGTTTAACGGAGACGAAATCGACAAAGTTATCACCGGGGGAATCGTGTTCCATGGGGGACCGAAAAAGCCGAAGAGCAACGACCCGAAGGTGAAGACCAAGGCTAAAAAGAAGTCCTATATAACGGGACTTCATGGTTCCGGTTCTGCTAAAATGAAAGCTGATATCCGCAGGAAACGGGCGAACCGCCATAAGAACGGATAATAAAAACAGATAGAGGTTACAGTATCCTCAAAGGATGCTGTAACCTTCTTTATTTCTTAACCTTATATAGAAGAAAGACAATGAACAAGAAGATAATCTTAACAACGGTATTGACACTAGGAGCGTTCTTACAGACTCCGGCACAGACTTATTTGGACGCAAATGCTCCGATGGAGGAGCGGGTGCAGGATGCTCTGTCTCGCATGACGCTTCATGAGAAGGTAGCAATAATACATGCACAGAGTAAATTTACTTCCGCCGGGGTTCCTCGATTGGGGATTCGGCAGTTGAATATGGACGATGGTCCGCACGGGTGTCGCGAAGAGATTGAGTGGAACAGTTGGTCGCCGGCACACTGGACAAACGATAGTTGTGTGGCGTTTCCATCGCTCACTTGCCTGGCTGCTACTTGGAATCGAAGTTTGAGTTCTGCGTATGGACATGCGATTAGTGAGGAGTTTGCGTATCGCGGAAAGGACGTCATTCTGGGGCCGGGTCTCAACATGGCGCGTATGCCGCTCAATGGTCGCAGTTTTGAATATATGGGAGAGGATCCGTATCTCACGGGAGAAATGGCGGTGCCGTATATACAGGCGGCGCAGAAGAATGGTGTAGGGTGCTGCATCAAACACTTCTTTATGAACAGTCAGGAGACGGATCGGTACAGAGTGAACGTAAACGTAAGTGAACGTGCCGTGGAGGAGATTTACCTTCCGGCGTTCGAGAAGGCGGTAACGGTGGGTAAAGCTTGGTGTGTTATGGGTTCGTACAACAAGTGGTTGGGCGAATGGTGTAGTCAGAACGATTCTTTAT
>CAYSOK010000228.1:0-2208 GCA_964432645.1 uncultured Bacteroidaceae bacterium
TACGGTTCCACTTGCCATCCACCACATCGCCCGCACGACCACACATGGCATTGCTGTCCACATACACCGGATACACCGGGTCCGTAAGACCGATGCTGTTGCTCAGACCCAAGATATCACCAATGTTGCCCGTATCACTCTTGGCACCATCGTTTATGAATACCTCACTAGCCTCCAAGTGAATACCTCTCGGCTCAAAATCGTTCTTTATGATAGCCTCCTGCAGGAAGTCGTAACCATGCTCCGGACCGTAACCGCGAAATGTCTCCTTCACCGCCATCTCCTCTACCGCAGCGTGCAGCGCCTTGATGACTGCCGGCGCCAGAGGAACCGTCACATCGCCTATACCCAGGCGAATCACATCGGCCTCGGGGTTCTCCTGCTTAAAGGTGCTCACCTTCTTCGCTATATCGGAGAAGAGGTAACTCGCAGGAATCTTCAAAAAGTTTTCATTTACTAAAGCCATATCTTTTTAATTCTTTATTATCAATACTATCTGGGGATTTACAATTCTATCTCTCCGTCAAACACACGTGCGGCAGGTCCTGTCATGTAGATGTGGTTGTCTGCCTCGCGCCACTCTATGTGGAGTGTACCGCCGTCCATCACTATGTTGCTCTCTCTCGTAGCCTTCCGGTTGAGTGCGGCTGCCACGGCGGTGGCGCATGCTCCCGTGCCACATGCCAGGGTGATGCCGCTACCGCGCTCCCATACTCGCATGCGTATGTCGCCGTTTTCCAGCACCTGAGCAAACTCTATGTTGCAGCGCTCCGGGAACATGGGGCTCGTCTCCAGGGCACGTCCTTCTCTCGGCAGGTCTATCTTTCGTATGTCGTCCACGAAGATGACGAAGTGGGGATTGCCCATGCAGACGTAGGTGCCGACGTATTCTTTGCCGCCCGCTTCCACGGTGCCTGCCACCATTCCGCCGTCGGGAGTGGCGAGTTGCACCTTATTATATAATATAGGCTCCTCCATGTCGACCGTGGCAGCGTGGACATCGCCGTCGGCTTCCACTTGTAGACGAATCACTTTGATGCCCGAACGTGTTTCAAAAGATACCACCTCCTTCGTGGTGAGTTGGTGATCCCACACGAATTTGGCGCAGCAGCGCACTCCGTTGCCACACATCATGGCTTCGGAACCGTCGTTGTTGAAGATACGCATGGAGAAGTCTGCCACTTCGCTTTTGCCTATGAGTATCAGTCCGTCACTGCCTATGCCAAAGTGCGGCTTGCTCCACTCTATGGAGGTCTCCTCCGGGTTTTCTATGGGGAAGAGCGGGGTGTAGACGTAGATGTAGTCGTTTCCCGCTCCGTGCATTTTTGTAAACTGTATCTTTCTTTTTGCTGCCATAAAACTTCTTCTTTTCTTATTTGACTTGCAAAAGTACATAAAAATCGCGAATTAGCTATCAAAAGTCAAAGAAAAAGTGCTTGCAGCATGAAAAAAAGACATTTTTAGTGTCACTCTTCCCTCTCACCAGGAGTTTCCCACGAAAATAGATGCTTGATCATAGGGCACGATGGTGCCGCTCATTTGCAGTATAGCGCCGGTGAAATTGGGGTAGATGGTAGCGCTTGCCTGGTTGCTATCGATGGTGAGCCACAGGTGTACGATGCAGGATCGTCCGCCGTCCATCACGCTGTAAGCAGTGAAGAGGCATCCTTCGTCGTCGACTCTTTGTGATATAGGAGAGACGGCTCCCTGGATGGTGACGCCCCCCAGTCCGTTGGGTGAAGGTGCGAGGTTGTAGGTATTGAAGGCCGTTTGGATGGTACCGATGTCTTGGTGTACGCTCAGGAAGTTGGTTCCGGAGGAAACGAGTCTCACCATTCCGCTAGGCATGGTGAGTTGGTTGGCCTGCAGCACCCAGTTGCCTTGTGCGATAGCGTCTCGTGCTTGTGCGAAGGCGATGGAGTCTTGTAGGGCTTCTTGCGCCTCGCGTTCGCGTCGTTCTTCGCGTCGTTGTTCGTACCATTCAGCGCGTTTTGCGGCGCGTATTTCTTGTCGGGTGGAGTCGGCCGGTATCTCTTCGGCCACTGCCCATGCGGGGAAGTAGAGGCATCCTATGGTGCCGAGGAACCATCCGCTAATCAAATCTTTTTTTCTCATCATGTAGTAGGGTTTATGGGTTAATATATTAATAAGGTGTTGTCACCTCGTTTTTAAGAACAATTTTCGGGGTGGGAGAGTTCATTTCGGGGG
>CAYSOK010000229.1:0-2163 GCA_964432645.1 uncultured Bacteroidaceae bacterium
AGTACTTCATGCGGAATACCATGCGTTGTTTCTCGGGGAGTGATTCTACGGCTCGCTGTAACTGTAATTGTGTCTCGTCGCCGTCAAAGTAGGGATCGCTTTCCAGTTCTTTCACACTACTTTGTTCGTCTTGCAGACTGAGTGTGGCTTTCTTGTTGCGCTGAAAGTTCAGGCATTCGTTTATGGCAATTCGATGGAGCCAGGTGGAGAGTTTGGCGTCTCCTCGAAAACTTTCTATATTGCTCCAGGCTTTGAGGAATGTGTTTTGTAGAAGGTCATCGGCATCTTCGTGGGAGAGTACCATGTGGCGTATCTGCCAATAGAGTGCTTCCGAGTGGGCGCGTACTACCTCCTCGAATGCCCGTCTGCGTGTGGCGGGGTTCATAAGTTGCTTTATGATTGTTTCCTCGTCGTAGTGTGCCATATTCTTTTTGTTGGTCTTTGTATCAATAAGACACAATTATCGCTGCATGGTTTAAGGTCTTCGGGGTTGAAAAACGTGTTTTTATCGTATGGTAACTTTGCGCACTACCTTGCCTATCTTGAGCAGATAACAACCTTTCTGTAGATTATGGTTGATGGTCTTGTCGGCGGAATCTATGCGATAGGATGCAACGAGTACACCGGTTAGGTTGTAAACCTCCAGTCGTTGGTTGTTGGCATTCACCACGTGAATGAGGGTGGAGGTGACTTCGCTCACACTGGCGGGAGCTACTTCTCCTTCAACAACGTTGCTCTTCTCAGCCTGTGCTTGCATGTGGATGGGTTGCAGTGCCATGAAACATGCGGCTAGGGCTATAAGTAATGTTCTCTTCATGTATCAGTTGTTTCTATTTGGGGACAAAAATAAGACATTTATTCTAATTATCCAAAGAAAGTGGTGTAAAAAATGAACATTTTCTTTATTAAACCTCAAAAGTTAGGCCTTCTTTGGCTAAAAAAGTGCTTTTAAACACACTTTGTGCTTCTTTTAAGAGTATGTCTTCGGTTTCGTAACGGGAGGAGAAATGGCCGATACAAAGTCTTCCGGCACCGCACGTTTGAGCGAGTGTGGCGGCTTGGATGGCGGTGGTGTGGTAGGTTTGTTTGGCGCGTGCGGCGTGTTCTTGGGCGAAGGTGGCTTCGTGATAGAGCACGGTTACGTCCTTGACTAGTTCTGCGAGTGACGGTTTATAGAGGGTGTCGGAGCAGTAGGCGTAGCTGCGTCCGGGGTCGGCGGGGGTGGTGAGACGGGCGTTGGGTACGATGGTTCCGTCTTCTGTTTCCCAGTCGGCACCTTCTTTTATGTCGCGTATGGCGTAGGTGGGGATGTGATAGAAGTCTATCATGTCGCGCTTGATGTGGGGGAGGGTGGGCTTTTCGCTAAAGAGGAATCCGCAACAGGGGATGCGGTGCTTTAGGGGAAGTGTCCATACGGAGAGGGAACGGTCGTCGTAAATGCAGGCGTGTTCCTTGGGGTTTATTTCGTGTATCTCCACGGGGTAGGCCATGCCTTTGCAGAAGTAGTCTATCTGTGGTTGCAGTATGGCTTTGGTGTCGGTGGGGCCGTAGATGTGGAGGGGGGCTGTGCGACCCAATAGGTCGAACGTGGAAATCATGCCGATGAGTCCGAAGCAGTGGTCTCCGTGTAGGTGGGATATGAAGATGTGGTTCAGTTTGTTGAACCTTAGGTGGGTGCGTCGCAGTTGGGTCTGTGTGCCTTCGCCGCAGTCTATCATAAAGAGCTTTTCGCGTATGTTTACCACCTGTGATGATGCCATGTGGCGTGTGGTGGGTAGGGCGGAGCCGCATCCCAGTATTGTTACTTCAAACTTCTCCATATTATTAATAATAAAAAAGGGGCAGAGTTTTCGTCTGCCCCTTACACCGATCTATTATGATATTCAATTTTTCACTTTTGTGAAAGCGGAGTAAGATTACTCACCCTTCTCCATCTTAGCCTTCAGAGCTGCCAATGCATCGAGGTCACCGAGGGTGGTAGATGCTGCCTGGTTCTGAATGGTAGGAGTCTCCTCCTTCTTGTTGGAACGACGTGCCTGGTTCTGAGCCTTCTTAGCCTCGCGAGCCTCTGCACGCTGTACATCCTCGAAGATTCTGCTGTGAGACAGGATGATGCGCTTGCTCTCCTTGTTGAACTCGATTACCTTGAAGTCAAGAGTCTCG
>CAYSOK010000230.1:0-2153 GCA_964432645.1 uncultured Bacteroidaceae bacterium
ATGCGGCAAGGGAAAACAGCCATACGGCAAACCACAAAAATCCTCTATTCATGCTACCTGTGGCATAACAATGTTGTCTTTCTTTCTTTTTTTTCATATCGGGTTAGAAACAAGTTAAATGTTTGTTGTTTATACGGTTAGTGGTGCAAAGATAATCAAAAAAAAATATATAGACAACTCTTTCCGGAGAAATTCTCATGTTTTCTTGAATTACTTCCTCTTAGGATTCCTGTTCCAATGGTATATCAGGTGGAGCATGATGTAGTGTGGAAGCGAACGATAAACCGTTTCCGTGCGACCTTGTGCATTCACCTCGTAACGTGTGTTGGAGAGTTGATGCAACAAGTCGTAAGCCTCTATGCGAGCCACCAACTTGTTCTTTTTGATGGATCTGCTCAAGGAAGCATTAAGAACAAAGTCATCGGTATTGAGCGACGACGAACCGTACCCCCGTCGACTGTACATGGTAGCATCGGCCGATAGAGTTACTTTCAATACGGGAAGCGTGTAACGTCCGCTGATACCATATTGATAATCTATGGTGTTGAGCGTGGAGAAGTCTCGCATACGTCCTTCACTGTGCCGCCATTTTACGTTGCCGTTCAATCGAACATCTACCCATTTGTTGGCAAACTTTATATAGCCCTCCTCTTCCAGATACAGTGTATTCACTTTGTTGAGGACACTTAGGGATGCACCCGAAAGCATGGTGTGGTCCACAGAATGGTGCAGTATGACAGACGTATTGCTTTCCACGTTCCAGTAATCATTCTTATCTAAATAACTCGAAAAGTTAAGGCTGTTCCACCAGAAATATTCGCCACCCACATTCACCGGCTGATAGGTGTAGACTCCGGTCGATGCATCGTAAGCAACACTCGTTGATATGTTGCGATGATTGTACCGGAAATGAGTGCTCACAATTAAATTCCGCAGATTGTCGTCCCAAGTATGTTTGTAGACCAGGTTACATTCACTCCTCTGACTAGCTTTTAGACCGGTATTGCCCAGCCGAACGACTAATGGCTGACTATCATCACGATAAGCAATGTTTTGTGTAAGGTTCAAATCGGAAGTTGTAAACCTCGCCATTACATCTATTCTATTGTGCTTCCCTTCGTAAATGAAGTCGAATTTCGGGTTTAAATATAGAGTCTGTTGGTGCGCCAAGGTGTCGATACTACCACGCTGATAATGCAAACGCTTCTGGCGAGCCGGGACTTGGAGTGTGATAACCATCACTCGCTCAAATTTCCAATCATTGGAACGACTCCCCATCCCCACGGAGTGTTCCAACCGGAGTCTAAAACTCTCTTCGTGTATGGAATATTGATAGTCGTAAGAGTTCTGCGGATCTGTAATCGCCGTTAGGAAATCCAGCTGCGAAGGGAGCGTCAGGGTATCGGGGTGATACAGGAAGTCGCGGTCGTGCGTATCTCTGTGGAGATAACTCACCGTGGAACGTAGCTTCCAGTTGGCGTTGAAAGGGTGCAGAAAAGAACCGTTGATACTCTCCTCATGTTCACTGTTCTTGACATCGTTCGTATTGTGCGTAACGGCAGCATTGGCGTATTGCCACGTATCGTACCTGTTGGCGCGTTCCACACGGTTATCACTGTAGTTCACCTGCATGTCTATCTCCACATCCTGTTTCCGTTTGTTATTGACGCATTTCTCCGTCTGCACCCTCACCTCTCCGTAGGTATAGGTACTCTCATCCATGGACGATGTAACGGAACTTGCCGTAAGCGTATCGTTCCATTGACTAAAGTCCGACAGGGCGTATCCCTTTCTTCGGTTTCGGTTAAAGGATGCGGAAAGAGTGGCATACAGCGGTTGAAGTATCATTACGTTTTCACGCAGCCTTAAATTGTACGAATGCCGCTTGGAAGATGTTTCGGAGAACGACACCGGCGTAAGTCCTTCCAGGAATGTTTCATCGCGCTGCGATGTTTCGGACGTTGTCTTGACGCGCTGGTATTCGCCCGTCAGGGTGCTCTTCAGTCTTCCCACCTTTCTGTTATTCAACTCGTAATCGGCCTCTCCGGCTATGGCTTGCGTGGTTGTTATGTTCATGGGGATTTGGTCGGGCGACCAGTATCCCACCTCACCTATGTGTCGGTTCTCGTCCACATTGTTGCCGTTGACCTTTA
>CAYSOK010000231.1:0-2150 GCA_964432645.1 uncultured Bacteroidaceae bacterium
ATCACCAAACCACCGTTGCACGGAATGGTGATGGAAACTTTCTTTTTCTTATTCAAACGCACCTGCTTAACACTTCCCTCAAGCGCCTCGTTATCACTATACACACTCACGGAAGCACCCGCCTGCAACATCGGCAATGAAATTTCCTTCTTCAGCGTCTGCTTCTCCGCATTCACACCCACAACATACCACTTATTACCCGTGCGACGAGCCAAGATGACATACTTACCGGGATATCCGTCTATGAACTGCACCTCATCCCACTGCGTAGGCACCGCCTTCATGAAATCGATTGCCCATGCCGGAGCCGAAGTCAGATTACCCGGAGACATGGCAAAATGCTGCACAGGACTCTGGAACAACACCGCCGTAGCCAGAGCAAACACATCCGATGTAACACGATGACCGCCACCATGCGCTGCATCGTCCTGCGGATTGTAATAATGATTCAGCGTGCTACCGCCAAAGTCCATGCTACCCACCGTGTTACGAATAAACGGATGGAAGGTGGCATCCATCGCCTCACGGTCGCAGTCGCTTTGGTTGAAGCGCAAATTTTCACTCGCACGAACCGCCTCACTTGCCACATAATTCGTGTACATACGTTCCCATCCGCGCGGCAACGTACACCCGTGGAAAATCACCATCAAGCCATACGCCTCGGCATCGCGAAGGATATCCTCGTAGAGTTGCATGGTACACTGTTTGTCACCGCCAAAGAAGTCCACCTTGATACCCCGTATGCCCACACGCTGCATCCACGCCATCTCCTCGCGACGGTGAGCTACGTTGTCCATACAGTTGCGCGGAGTTTGCGGAGCGTCGTTCCACTTTCCGTTGGAGTTGTACCATAGATAGAAGGTGATGCCCTTGCCACGAGCATACGCCGCCAAGCGGTCTATACGGTCACGCCCTATCTGCGTATCCCACTGAGCATCAATCAGGAGTGTCTCCCACCCCATAGCTGCGGCAAAATCTATATATTGCTTCTGCGTGTCGAAGTTGCAGCTGGCATCGTCGGCAATAATCCAACTCCATGCACCGCGTCCATACTTCTGCGCCACCTCCTTGCGTGCCTCATCGTTTGCCGGATACTGATCGTTGAGCACATCCCAAGCGATGTTGGTCTCCACAATCGGCTTCAGACTCTCGCCCACGGTGATGGTGCGCCAAGGGGTGTACGAGGGGAGCAACGCCTGCACTGTAGTGCTTCCCCATCCATTGTTTTCTTCCTCACTCGGGAAAGTTATTTGGTAAGTTCTATCGCCCTTATTCTCCACGCGAGAAGCACAGTAGTTGCCGTCAACTCCGGTTTCGGAGACGAGCACCCAACCGCTCTGTTTGCCCTTCGCCGGCACACGGAAGAGACAGGGGAAGGTATATCCCGTGCCGTTTCCATTCTTCCCGGTGGCATCATCGGGGGTATAATGAGACTCGTAGCTGGGGGCCGTACGAGCAAATCCCGTCATGGCACCCATCTGCGGGCAGAGGAAGGTGGTGGTGCCCTCCGGCAACACAAAGCCGGTGGCCTCCGAACGCACCACACAAACGGTGGTACCGGACTTGGGGAGAAGTTGATAACGAAAGGCCACATCGTTGTTGCTCACACGGAAGGTCACGGCAATCACATCGCGCCCGCCCTGTGCATATGTGAAGGTTTGTTCATTGGCCACATAGTGGTGGTCGGAACATTTAGAGTTGTAGAGTGCAAACGTCTCATCCACTTTGCCTACAGTGGATACGTTGGTCTGCTGTAAACCGGAGGTGAAATTCCCCACATTGGTATTCACACCTAGAGGAGAAGCCACGAGATAGTCTACCCCGTTATACGTCACGCTGTACGTAGGACGTCCATCGATACAGTTCACATCCACCGCCAGTTTCCCGTCCGGACTGTTCACAATCTCCGCACTACCCCACTGCTGTGTGAGGGCGAGTGTCATAGCGACAATAAGTTTTGTTTTCATGTCATTTCTTATGTAAAAGTTTGCTGCAAAGATAGTAAAAAATCACAAAAGGAAACAAATATTTCCTAGAGAAACGAAGCAAGAGTTTTCTTTCAAGGGATGTATTCCCCAAGAAAAATGTAGTCAGAGAGCAATTATTCCCCAAGAAAAATGTAGTCAGAGAGCAATTATTCCCCAAGAAAA
>CAYSOK010000232.1:0-2135 GCA_964432645.1 uncultured Bacteroidaceae bacterium
TTTTCGTCATCCAGTTTTGCTTCCAGTTCCTCAATGGTAGGCATGATGCCTTCAATTTTTTCAGGATAGAAGCGTTCCAACTCATACTCTGATATTCCGATTGGCTGCGTTGATGATTCTAACGCGTATTGCGCCAATGTGCTGTCTTTGCTTTTACAAATTAGCAATCCAATTGTCGGATTATCTTTACCTTCCTCTCTAAGAATATGATTGCAAGCAACCACATAGCTGCCGAGCTGACCAATGTCTGACGAAGAAAAGTCTCTAATTTTGACTTCGATAACAACATAGCACCGTAATTTTAGGTTGTAAAACAGAAGATCAATGAAATTTTCTGTTTCACCAATCTGCAAACGATACTCCCTACCCACATAAGCAAAACCCGTCCCCAATTCCATCAAGAACTTCGAAATATTGTCTAGCAACGCATCCTTCAATAAACGTTCATTGTACCTCCCCGTAATGCCGGTAAAAGCAAAATCGTACGGATCCTTCGTTAGTTCCTGCGCCAATTCGCTTGTGATGTCCGGTAGAGTTTGACTAAAGTTAGTAAGAGCCTTGCCTTGCCGCTCGTAAAGGCTTGAGTCAAGCATATTGATAAGTACATTGCGACTCCACCCTTGTTTTAATGTCTCATGGACGTAAAAAATGGCCTTATCATACGAATCGGAGCACTTATCCATAATACGAATATGATGCCCCCATGGAATTGAGAAAAGATCGTTTTGTAATTTTCCAACAAGTTGTTGGAAAATTATATTTCTCTCATTTTCAGTATCTTTTGTATTACCATCACATTTCCCTGCGAGTTGTGGGACAAATTGATGGTACAACAGATAAAACTTTTTTGCGTAATATAAATTTGACTGCGAGAGGCCTGTTGCATTCGGGAGTTCACGCTTTAAGTCTATTGCTAAAGACTTAATGACACTTTGTCCCCAACGCTCCTCGACGTGCATCTCCACGATGTCACGCCCCAGGTTCCAGTAATACCGTATAACCTCCTCATTCACCTTCACGGCCGCCTTTACCTGGCTACTACGATAACGTGTCTTCAGTTCTTGAATCCACTGTTTGTAATCCTCATCTATTATACTGATAGATTTGCTCATGCTGCTTACTTATTGAATTTTAGACTATCGAGTTGTTGCATAATCTCTGCTTCAAGACGATGGCTTTCTGCAAACATTTCAGATAGGTTGCTCTTGTATTCAGCCATGCGACTATTGAACTCCTCCTCCGTAATATCCACATAATCTATCTTGATATCGAAGTACTGACCTGCCGACAGCGAATAACCTTTCTCCTTAATCTCATCGTACGTCACCGCGACAGACAGTCCATCCACATTCTCCTTTTCACGGAACGTCTTCACAATCAGTTCCACCTCGTTCGGCAACAAACGATGCTTCTTATTATTGTTCGCATCCTGATAATCCTCACCAAGCTTAGACGCATCCACCAAGATAACCTTATCCGATGCAGACGACTTATCGAAGAACACCACCGACACATTCGTACCTGTATCGGCAAACACATTGGACGGCATAGAGATGCAACCATACACCCAACGCTCATCCACAATGCGATGAAGAATTTTATTCTCAATACCCGACTTAGCCGTAATAAAACCCGTAGGGATAACAATCGCGCCCTTACCTCTCTCCGATAAGGAGTTGAGCACATGCTGTATAAAACACGTATAGATGGCCATTTTCGGTTTAGGACCTATCTGTTTCACCGCATTGGGCACACCCGCCCAGAAACGCACCGAATCCGTAGCCAATGTATCACGATACTCCGGAAAATCGAGCTTAAACGGCGGATTAGACACCACAAAATCAAACTTTCGCAACGTACCATCGTGATTCTTATGAGCCGGCTCAAGCAACGTGTTACCCTGACGAATATTTGGCAAACTATCCGACAAATCGTTAAGAATCAAGTTTAAACGCAACATCTCCGAAGATTTCTCCGATATATCCTGACTGTAGATAGAACAACGCTCCTCGCCTATCTGGTGTGCAAGCGCCAACAGCAATGTACCCGTACCCGCCGAAGGGTCGTAACAAGACACACCACGCAACTGCACATCATCGCCCACCAACAAACGAGCCATCACCGTGGCTATCTCA
>CAYSOK010000233.1:0-2114 GCA_964432645.1 uncultured Bacteroidaceae bacterium
ATACCTTCCGGCCGTTTTGCGGCCGATGATGACCTTCTAAGAGCGAAACGCGAAGCCCTTAAAAAGAAACTTCTTGAAGGTGGAAAAATTACGCTGAAGCAAGACGGCGGCGTAACAGACAACTCTAATGCCCAAGATTCTACAATCAGTATTCCTAAGGGAAAGTTAGCCGATGATGCTCTCTTGAAGGCCAAAAGAGAAGCACTCAAAAAGAAACTTTTGGAGGGCGGAAAGATTACGCTCAATCCGGATGGGGGAGTAACCGATAACTCTAATGCCCAAGATTCAACCATCAGCATTCCGAAGGGAAAATTGGCGTCACAGTGGTACGAATCCAATCCGATGCTTTTGGAAGCAGAAAAAGCTGCTATGAGGAAATGTTTTCCACACTTCACTTTAGATCGATTGGACGATGGACGACTCTATTGGATGGGTGAATTAACTCCAGGTATCTACGAAACTAAGTTTGGAGTCCGTAAGACTTACACTGTGATGGCTGTGTACAATAATAACCACCCCGAACAAATCATGGGATCTTCTGTTCGTATCTATCCGGTTCTTCCGGATGTAGATGACCTCATCAATCAGGCAGGATTTCGCCCTTACCATTTGTTAAGAGACTCGTCAGATAATCTGTATCTGTGTACAGCCGAAGCCGGAGATGTTACGACCGGGACAACCATCACCACGGCTGCCTCTGTATTGGCATGGGCTGTGAAGTGGTTGATGTCGTACGAATTGGTACTTACAGGAGACTTGTCAAAAGACGTATTTAACCAGCATCATGGCATTTGATATGAGTGAGACTTGTCAGGTCGTCGTCTTCTCAAATAAAGCATATAACGCAATTATCAGAGAAAGCTTCGACAAAGATCCTGTTGAAACTGGTGGTATCCTCCTTGGCCATATATTGGACAATGGAGCATGGATTGTTATGGAGGTATTGCCTCCAGGATTACAAAGCATATTCCAATTCGCGTATTTCGAATATGATGTTGATTTTGTCAACTACTTGGCTAGTTCTGTGGCTAACCAATATAAGAAGCCTTTGGATTTATTAGGTCTTTGGCATCGGCATCCCGGTAGTTTGGATACGTTCTCCAATACAGACGATAGTACTAATACGATTTTTGCTCGACAAAATCCAAAAGGCGTTATCTCTGGATTAGTCAATATTGACCCTAGGTTTCGCTTTACTATGTATCACTTGGACCACCAAACTTCGACGACGAGATTTGGTCGACCGATGTATACACAGGTTGAAATAGCGGTAGGAGATGATCTTATTCCGGATGAATATCGTGAACTTCGGTATTTTAATGGTGATGAGGACGATTTACACCCTTATGTAAAACACGAGGAACACAAGGAACTTCATACGGTTCAACCTCATAGAAATAGACCGGAAGCTACTCAGGACGCGCCTCACTCTAATATCCAGCAGGAAAATGGTCGGGAATATCCGCCCTATATGCGCAAAAATAGTCAGTCTTTTTTCGAATCATGGAGGAATCTTAAAAACAAAGGACTATATATCTGTGTCGGACTCATATTCATCGCGGGTATGCTTTTCTCTTTTCAGCGCTGTGCAGACAGACATCTTACACATAAGATTATTGAAACACTTAAGAGTTTACAGGCAGATTCCTCCAAGATTGAAGGTAAATCCACTGCAATAGATACGTCCATGCAGTCTTTGCTACTACAGCAAACAATCAGTGAATTAGACTCCACATCCACGGAACAGTCCTCTGACAGCTCTGCCTTTCAAGATACCAATGACACTATTTCACCTAATACAACGACACAACTATGACTTTTGACGCTAACAAATTTATGCGAGGAAAAAGGCGCAAACCGACCGTTTGCTACCCTTCGCCGATAGAGCGAACCAATCAAGAACTATGGGGCTATCACATTGAAGACACCAACTACTATAATATCGTCTCCGTTGGAGTCCCAACTATTGATATGGGCGGTGTGCACCCTCAATTATTAGGGCACTTTTATCCTGAAAAGCCAGAGTGTTATGAGGAAAACGAACTGGTTGGCTATTATGTCGGAGAAGAGGTTGTTTTCTCCGTGGCTGGAGATGTGGCTCAATTGGAACCTGT
>CAYSOK010000234.1:0-2065 GCA_964432645.1 uncultured Bacteroidaceae bacterium
GCCAACGGTGTCATCGAGATTAAGACCCGTCGCGGTTCCCGCGGAAAGACCAAAGTGAACTTCTCCTACCGTTTCACCGGCTCCTGGCAGCCCACCGGCATGACCATGCTCGACGGTGACGGATACACCAAGATGCTCAAGGAAGCCTACTACAACCCCCGTCAGGATGCTACCGCAGCCACAATGAAGGAGATAGAGTACGACCAGAGCTGGAATCAATACTACAACTTCAATAAAAACACCAATTGGCGCGACGAAGTGACCCAGTTCGGACAGAGCCACAGCTACTACCTCACCGTATCCGGTGGTGGTGAGAAGGCCAACTTCCGTATCTCCGGCGGTTACGACAAGCAGACAGGTACCATCATAGAGCAATCCCTGGATCGTTTCTCCACCCGTATGGTATTGGACTACTTCGTGTCCGACCGTATTAAGTTCTCATCCAATTTCGCATTAACCTATACCGATAACAAGAAGAACTGGGATGGTTCATCCACCACCTCTATCTTGAGCAAGGCCTACAGCGCCATGCCGAACATGAGTGTTTACGAGTACGATGCCTACGGCAATCTCACGGGCGATTACTACAAGATGTTGCCCTCCTACAGCGACTACGGCTCTACTCCCAACGGATACTCTTCCAAATACTTGAGCGGTATGCGCTCCGTGGGCAACCCGGTGGCCATCGCCCGACAGGCTTGGCAGAGCGATAAGACCTACCGTCTCACCCCGCAGTTCCAGATTGAGTATCAGTTGATGGGACTCGAGGACGACCAGACTCAGTTGAAGTACACCGGCGAGGTATATCTGGATGCCTTCAGCGAGAGCATCGACAGCTATTATCCCGCCTCCCTCACCACCAGTGCCTGGAGCGAAGGTATCAACTTGAACAGCAACTCCGAGTATCAGAGTTTGTCCTTCACCACTCGTCACTCCCTCATCTTCACCCCCCACTTCGACAACGAAGACTGGTTCGTGACCGCCATGGCACGTTGGGAGTTGAAGACAGGTAACAGTAGCAGTCAGGCACTCTCCACCAGCGGAGCACCCTCCGGTTTGGAGACCACCAATATCGACTCCTATCTGACAGGCGTAAGTTCCTCCACCGGACAGTGGAGAAGCATGGCTGCCCTGGGAACCATCCACGCATCCTACAAGTCAAAGTACAGTTTGGACTTCACCATGCGTGCCGACGGTAGCACCAAGTACGGCGCCGGCAACAAGTGGGGATACTTCCCCGGATTGTCCGCCCGTTGGAACATCTCCGACGAGAAGTTCATGAGCTTCACCGACAAATGGCTCAGCATGTTGGCAGCACGCTTCGGTTGGGGTATCGTGGGTAACGAACCCTCCAGCGAGTACACCCAGTACAACCGCTACGCCAGCTACGCCACCTATGCAGGTTCCTCTGCCATCAGTCCGCAAAACCTCAAGTTGACCTCCCTCAAATGGGAGAAGACCACCTCTTGGAACATCGGTTTCAACCTGGGACTCTTCAATGACTTGATCACCTTCGACCTCAATATATATAATAAGAAGACCGAAGACCTGTTGATGACCAACCGCGCCATCCCGATGTCCACCGGCTACAGCACCCTCAGTTGGAGCAACGTCGGAACCCTTAAGAACGAAGGATGGGAACTCTTCGCCACCAGCGACCGCATACTGCGCAACCTCAGCGGCAAGAAGACGAAGTTCGATTTCGGATTCAACTTCAACATCGCCCAGAACATCAACACCATCACCGCTATGGATGCCACCGTATTGGCCAGCATCAATACCGACTATAGCTACACCAACATGAGCTATCTGAACCGCATCCAGATAGGTAACGCCGTAGGTTCCATCTACGGATTCCGCTACCAAGGCGTCTACCGCTACGACTACGATCACAGCGGCTACACCACCAAGTCACAGAGCGCCTATGGTGTGAGTGAGAGCGGTTACAACAGCAGCGGCGAAGCCATTCGTACCGCTCAGGCAGCCGCACTCCGCGGAGAAAACGCCACCTGTCCTATCGCTCGCGATGCCAACGGCAACATCATCTACGATGCCAGCGGCAACC
>CAYSOK010000235.1:0-2061 GCA_964432645.1 uncultured Bacteroidaceae bacterium
TTTCTTATCTTGTGATGACTAAACTTTCATCGATGGGAGTATTGTACCATCCGTTTCCGGAATTGAACTGATATGCCTTGTCAATCGGTTGACTCTCTATGCACCAACGGAAAGGTTTATTCGTATTGTACGGGATGTCTAGTACATACGGATAATTGTCGGTGTTGTAGGTTTTCTTGGACACTTCGCCGTTGCCGTTGTATAGATAAGGTGTTACCACAGTCTTCCAAGTTCCGGTAAGGTTCACGGTTGTCCACTCGGCATCCTCATCTATTTCCCAAGGTCCTTCCGGACTAACGTTTTGATAGCCAAGGATGTTCTTTATCACTTCCACACTTCCGAAATCATCGTAGAAGCCGAAGGTGTTGTTGTAACGACATCCCTTAGCCACCACACGTACATCCACCTTGTGGGTCTTGTTGTCGTAATGGGTCGCCTTGTATTCCACTATTACATCGTTGAAATCGAAGTCACCCTTCTCGGGATATTGATCCTCAAAGAGATAATAGCCGTGTTCGGTAGAGGAAACCTTCGTCTTCTCGCCGATAATGGTCTCGTTGGGCTGTATCTTGTTCGGATTGGTCTCTACCATCGCCAGGAAATCGTTGTAGTCGCCATCGAAACTGCACTGAAACTTACCGTCCGTTCTCGGAGTTATCTCAAAAGGCAGGGTGTTGTCGCAACCCAAGATGTTGTATTCGTTGCCATCGGTTGCTACATAGTGCTGGATGAAGCAACTGGACACGTGTCTCTCGTCGAAGGTGAAATCTCCCTTGCCATCGTTGTAGTAGAGTATCTGCATGTTGCTGGAGCGGGCTGCCACTTTGGTTCCCTTGTCCACAATGGTCTGACCTACATACATATCGTTGGGGTTCAGTGCCGGTGTAGAGAACTTCAGTTTATTGGTACGTGTACCGTTCATACAGAAACCCACGTTGACTCCCTTCGGGAAGTCGCCCATATTGGCTACGGGGAAGGAGTTTCGGCACTCTCTATGTTTAAAGATGTAGTTTCTGCCGTCATACACGTCATCGTAGCTCACAACCATGGGTTTCATCGTGGTACGATCTAGTCCGTAGAAGGTGACATCGTCGAGGGTAAGGGTCTCACGTTTCTCCGTGGGATAGGTGTACATATAGAGGGTGATATCATTTCCGGAGGTTCCGAATCCACCATCGCCCAAATAGGTGAGCGATACGTTGGCGGTCTCAAATTCGCCGGAAGACTCTGTCTCGGCAATCACCAGGTCGGTACACTTATACAGCTCTTCGCGACGGAAGTTGTACACCATCTCGGGGAAGAGGTTGTAGGCTGCCTGACGCAATTCGCGCAACTGCGTATCGTTCAAGTCGGAACGGGTATTGTTTTGATTGGAAGACTCATCTATCACGACGTCTTGCACCGCCAGTTCCTGCACGCCTTCCCAGGAGAGAAGGTAAAGTTTTTCTACATCCTTCGGTATGCTCACAGAGATGTCGATAGGGGTATTTCCCTGTACCACCGGAGTTTCTACCAAATTGCCTTCATCGCCATAGGGGTAAGCGGTGAAAAGTGCGTAGTAGGTTCCTACCAGCGTGTGGATAGAAACCGTGATTTCTTGGTCGTTGGAGAATTGCTCGGCATACTCCAAACCACCTTTATCCGTATTCTCTCCCTGCGTTGGATCGTACAAATCGACCGTGTTGTGGCACGCTGCAAACACGAATGCGAACATCCAAAAGAATTTACATTTTTTCATCGTTACAGTCTTTTGTGAGAATGCCGTTTTGCGGACATTCATCTGTTCTACCTAAGATTCAGCACTCATGGGTCATCTCCCTATTCGACTTTGTATCAACAAGGAAGAATAAACCTGCCACAAAAATACAACTATTTCTCAATAGACAAAAGAAAATTGTTCGTTTTTTTGATTTTTCTCGTATTTTTTGAATGTATTAACGACTTTGAAGTGAGGAGACAGTGTTTGAAAGTGTAGTTGTTAAGTCTTTCGTGTCAATATGTAATGGAAAATCATCCCTTCACCCTACTTATATATAAGGTATATGGTCGGAATTTTACTTA
>CAYSOK010000236.1:0-2057 GCA_964432645.1 uncultured Bacteroidaceae bacterium
AGAAGACACTTCTATCGTACGCACCGCTCACAGAACTCTTCTCGGGAACCGGGATGCTGCCGTTGCGTGCCACCATGTCGTAAACAATCGTGGGAACAAGAGAGTATTTCACAAAGTCATCGCTCTTGCCGTGGATGTGCAGAAAGGGTACCGGACGTGCTCCGGTGTGATGTAAATGAAACTCATTCAGAGGGAAACCGCTTATGCTAGCATAGGCAGCAAATATGTCGGAAGCCACATTGGCTGCCGTATAGGTCATCATACCACCGTTGGAAAAGCCGCAGCAATAGACGCGCTTTCGGTCTATGGAGTAGTTGGCGGCGACATCTTCTATCACCGCCTTCAAGAAATCTATATCGACACTCGTCTCGCCCGTAGAGCGCCACCCCGGATACAGGCTCCCGAAGAAGCTCAACTGTTCCCCCTGCGGATAGGCCACGATGCATCCTTGGCTGTCCGCCACATCCGACGAAAAGGGTTGTTTGTCTGTGCTGTGACCACCCATTCCGTGCAGACTAATCACTAAGGGAGCATCCTTTTGAACGCCGACGGGAACGTACAGACCATATGTACGGGAGGTCCCGTTAACATCGATAGTCACCTGTTTATCTACCGGTTCCTTTGCAATAGGAGTGCTCCCATCGTTGGAAAGAAACGCCTCGGATATCTTGAGGTATCCGGTTCCGTTGGTTGTGAACCCCACCAGGTAGATGTGCGACGGGTCTATTTTGTTGCCGTTGGCATCGTACATGGACTGCAGGTCCACTACGATGTCGCGATTCTTTCCTATTGTATAGGAGTATCCATCGGCAAGATAGTCATCTGTGTCGAATATCTTCAATACGGGTGACAAGGAGGCTGCTGCTGTGGACAACTTCACTACCAGATAGCGAGCCGATGAAAGGTCTGCCCCTTTGGAATAACGCCATCCACCAAAACCACCGTTGGCGGTCATCACATTGAGGCGTCCTGCCGCTACGGTAGCCTTACCTTGTAAATAGAGAGACGGATTGAAGGCTGCCTTGGTAAGCGGGAAGTAGGTCTCCGAGGTGTCGAAGTCTATCTCCGCCTTTTTATCGAGCAGCGTCAGCATGGTCTCGGCATACCGTTTTCCTATCATACGATATCCCTCGGCGGTGAAATGGAATGTATCGCTACCGGGACATCCCTCGGCAGAGATGACGTGGGCATTGGGGATGACCGTACCTATGTTGTCGATGATGGCGTTGTGCCCCCAGCAGATACCTCCTTGGTTTTGATAGAGCGTTTCACCCACAAGAAGCGGCACCTCCTCTTCGTTGAGTCCCAATTCGTTTAGCAGACGTATGTAGACGCGTTTCACCTTGAGCGGCCAGTCCTGTTGTCCGTTGTTGGAGCATCCTTGGTGCAGCAATATTCCTTTTATAACGCCCGTCTTCTGTGCCTCTTTGGCCATGTTTACCAAGCGGCGGAAGGGATTGTTATCGTAGGCGCTGCAATAGTTTTTGAACCAGTCGGCGCAATCGGGAGCACTCAGGATGCCCGCACACTTATCTTCATCGAAGAGTTCTATGGTACATCCTCCCACAGCCACATTGATAACGCCTACGGTGATGTCCTCCGGGAGATTCTCCACCAGAGTTCGACCGAAATAGTCTGCCGGGGTGAGTCCGGTTCCTTCGCGACAGAGGGGTGGTATGGCGCGGTACCAGTGTCCCATCTTTCTGGCGGGCGATGTCATATCTACCGCAGCCATCATCTTAAACCGTGCCGGAACATTCTGCTTGTCTTGCGCTTCTATTGCGGCATTTCCTTCCATATTTGACTGCCCGAAGCAGAGATAGATATGGAAGTTGGGGTCTACTCCTTCGTCTTGTGCCCATGTTGTGGTGGGCAGCGAGGTTTGCATGCCGGCGGCACAAAGCAATACGGTCAGCATGCGTTTTGTCATTTTCACAAGGTTCTTCATTGTCTTTCTTGATTTAAATTTTCGGTGGCAAAGGTAGGGGTTTCTTGGCAATCTCGTTTGCAAATATGATACAAATGTTTTTTATTTTGAAACATGATGCTCAAGTTGT
>CAYSOK010000237.1:0-2056 GCA_964432645.1 uncultured Bacteroidaceae bacterium
TCACCCTCCCGAATCTATTCCCACTCCACCGTTTCGAGGGATTCTCCCGGGGTGACGGTGGCTTCGCGTGGGAAATATACCGGCATGTTCTCCTGCAACGGGAGTATCCGCAACTCTAACTCCTTGACTTGCTCCGGATGCGGAAGACGTGTCAAACGGTATAGCAACGGACGACCGTTGTAAAAATTGTCCGCTACCAAACGTCCGTTGGCATACAGACGAGCGACATCTCCGCGATAACATATCCGCAACAACGCCGATGCCTGTATCAATGTGCTGTCCAGGGGAATCCGATAAACCGCGGCGTGTACAAAATCACTGTCCACCGGCTCCTCCGCCACCTTCTGTACACCGATGGTAATCTTCCTCATCGCTGCATCCGGTTCCTTTATCTTCTGAAAATCAATCGTTCCACGAACCGTTGCCTCCCCGACGCTGTCCGGCAGGAAGAGATGCTCTGCTTGCTCCGAGGTCAACAAATAGATGTTCTTATACACCGCACGCTTCGTCCCCTTCGCCCAGAGATGCTTGAGCAACTTACCGTTGGAGAGCTGAATCTCCGTGTCTATCCCCGGAATCTGCTCCAGATAGACACGTCCATCCCTACGCGCTATGGGTTGCGCCGTGGCATAGCGCATCCCATCCAAACAGACCGGAAAGATGCACGTGGTGCCGGCGGGAATCGTCATCTCGGTAGAGGGGAAGGTGACATCGCCTACGTGAAAACGTACCCCCGACTTCTCCGACAGCGGTTGCAGACGCTCGTAGTTGTTGATAAACACCATTCCGCTATCGCCCTGCATACGGTAACTCCACCGCAAGGCACCGTCCTCTCCACGTGCGCCCTCCTGCACTGCCGGAAAGGTAGCCGGCATCTCCGCAAGCATCGCTCCGTAATCTTGCATCATTAGGTGCAACTTGCGCAAGAGGAAGTAAGAAGATTGGTACTGCCCGAACTCCCCGAGCGGCGCCTGGAAGTCGTATGTCTTAACGGGCAGGTCGTTATAATTGGTCGCTACAGTACGTTGACATTCATTGAGATACGTGGTTCCCTCCGGATTGGTTCCTCCGTGATACATGTAGTATCCCAGGAGATTGCTGCCGCTGCCCAACTTCACCACCGCCATCGCATACGCATCTTCGGGATAGATGTAGGGGCGACGATGATATGCCGTGGCCATACCTCCACCCAGTTCGCACGTGAAGTAGGGATATGCTCCTTCACCGCGCTCCGTCCCTTCCGTCTGTTGCCCCAACTGTTCCGTAGCAATCGCCGTAGAGGTGCGGAAGGCGCGGAAACGGAAAGCCTTGTAGTAATCGCCCACCCCTTCGCGGATGCTACGATCCCAGAAGCCGTCGGCATAGTCGCCGTAGAGCGGAATCATCTCTCCGTAGGGCACGGGGCGTGTGAGTGCCGGCCAACCGGTTCGGGTATAGAAGGGAAGGTCGAAGCCTACCTCGAGGGCTATCTTCTTGAGCGCCATGAGGTAGGTGCCGTCGCGCTGTTCGTTGTCAAACTGAGCGGCTATGACCGGGCCTCCGTCCTTGGCTTGCAGACCTTGTATCTGTGTGAAAATCTGTCGATAGAGTTTTCTGACATACTCCATGAATTGGGGATTGTTGTTGCGTGTTCTGCATCCTTTTTGGAACACCCAGTCGGGGATTCCTCCGTTGCGCACCTCGCCGTGACAGAAGGGTCCTACGCGCAGTATCACGGGTAGGTTTTCCTCACGACACGCCTCCAGGAAGGTACGCAGGTCGCGCTGTCCGCTCCAGTTGAAGATGCCTTCTTCCTCTTCCACATGGTTCCAGAACACGTAAGTGGCGATGATTGTTACGCCGCCGTTTTTCATTTTTTGCAATTCCGTTCGCCATTCGTTTTGTGGAAGTCGGGAGTAGTGTATCTCGCCCATGACGGGCATGACGCGTTGGTTGTTTATCCGTAGACCGATGGAATCCCAGGTGATTTCCAGGGGTGTGTGGGCGAATATCGGTGTGATGTTTATGCACAAAAGTGTTGCTATGAGGAGGATGTATTTGTTGTTCATGATGTCAT
>CAYSOK010000238.1:0-2043 GCA_964432645.1 uncultured Bacteroidaceae bacterium
TGGTCTTCATCTTGCGATACGACACGCTATCGCTGTTCTGCAACACATCGCCGTAGCCATAATGTCCGGTCAAGTATTGTGTGTATCCCTTTGAACTGGAGCGCACCACCTCCGCCTTGAGACCGATGCCGGGGGTAAACCATTTTCCTACGCCTATCCCAAACTCGGGTGAGAGGGTTCCGCTAAAGTCCCCCGTCTTGGAGTAGTCCCCACGGAAGGAGTGCACACCTCCGGTGGCCAGGAGGAACCAGTTCTTGCCAAACTTATTGGTTACCACTCGGAGCGGTTCCAGTTTGGTCTCTACAATGGTGGTTTCCAAGGGAGATTCCACCACGGTGGTATCGGCACGTAAAGCTGTGCGTTTGTTTGTCGAGAAAATTTCTTGTGCCTGCAGCGGGGTGACAAACAGCATGGCGAGTAGTAGTGTAAGAAATCCCGCCAATTTGTGTAATGTTTCTGTCTTCATATCTTTCAAATTCTTCGTCTTTGTTTCTGACTTATATTCGGGTACTATTTTCTTCATATATTCTATGGTTTTCTCTCCATCGTAGGTTTCCGCTATGGCAATCAAGCGGTTAATCTCTTCGCGCACCGTTTCAAAACGGTATTTACGCACCTTAGCCTTACGGATACTTTTGTGGAGTGTGGGCAGCACCTCTTCGTGTGCTTCCAGCACCTCCTCGTAGAGTTTCTCACCGGCACGCAGACCGGTGTATTGGATTTTTATGTTTGTCTTGCCGCTCAGTTCAATCATTCGGTTTGCCAGGTCGGCGATGCGAACGGGACTCCCCATGTCAAAGGCATATATCTCTCCCCCATTGCCGTGGGCAGCCGCTTCGAGCACCAGTTTGCAGGCTTCGGGAATGAGCATGAAGTAACGGATGATGTCGGGATGGGTGACGGTGACGGGACCGCCGCGACGAATCTGTTCGCGGAAGATGGGGATGACGGAGCCGTTGGAACCGAGCACGTTACCGAAACGGGTGGTGATAAATCGACAGCCGTGCGTATTGGCGGCGGAAAGTGCCAGACTCTGACAATAAATCTCGCAAATGCGCTTGGAGCAACCCATCACGCCGGTGGGATTCACTGCCTTGTCGGTGCTGACCATCACAAAGGTTTCCACGCCGAATTTCACCGCCAGGTCTGCCAATTTGCGGGTGCCGTCCACATTGTTGAGAATGCTCTCCACGGGATTGTCCTCCATCATGGGGACATGCTTGTAGGCGGCGGCATGAAAGATAATCTGTGGACGACAGCGTTCGAAGATGTGTTCCATGCGGTGACGGTGACAGATGTTGGTCACGATGGTGCGACAGGGAATATTGGGCCACTGACGATGCATCAGGCAGCGCAGGTCGTGCATGGGGGTCTCGGCTTGGTCTATCAAGACGAGTTGTGCGGGACAGCAGTTTGCTAGCAGTCGCACCAATTCACTGCCGATGCTCCCGGCGGCACCGGTCACGAGTATTCGTTTGTCTTTCAAGGATTGGCGTATGGAGTCCATATCCACCTCTATGGGGTCGCGGTTCAGCAGTGCCGACATCTCCATAGTGAGCAGGTTGTCGTCGCTGAGTCCGTAGGCGCCGCTCGGGGGATTGTTTTGGCGATAAATATCGTAGAGGTTTTTTGCCGAGATGCGCAGTCCGCTCAGCACGGCTACGGAGAGTAGGAACTGAAGGAGCAGGTCGGGTGCATCCATTGTGTACGGTGCATCGTGGCGGAGTAGCCATCGAAGGAGGACGATCAGTGCTATACCGATGAAGTGTGCCCATCCCAATCGGAAGAGGTCGCGAAAGGTGGTGCTGCGGGCATCGCATAGGTAGGTTCGAAACATTCTAAAGCCGACTACATAGCAGAGCATGCAGAGGAGTAGTACGCCACTTAAGTAGGGTGCATTTTCGACAAAGGAGTCCATGCCGTGTAGCATGGTGTAGGCGATGAAACCACTCGCATAGACGATTAGGCAGTCTACGAGGAGGAGTTCCCAGTAGGGTAATGCTCCTTGTGAAAAGTACCAGTTGGTTAGTTTCTTTAGCATGG
>CAYSOK010000239.1:0-2039 GCA_964432645.1 uncultured Bacteroidaceae bacterium
TTCGGACGGAATTACTTCTTTCTTATGGATTCACAAATGATTCCGGCAGCCGTATCTGCGGCAGGATTGCAGCCCAGGCGCGCAGCCACGGTGTCATAACCACGAAGAACCTCCTCGCGACGCTCTCCACCCTCTATGATATACGACAACTCGCGACGAAGCGTGTGATAATTCATATCGTCCGCAACCAACTCCTTCACCACCTCATCATCCGCTATGAGATTCACCAATGAGATGTACTTCACCTTCAACAACCACTTACGCAACAACCGAATCAACCATCCACACGGCGCATAGTAACACACCACCTGAGGCACACGAAAGAGAGCCGTCTCCAGTGTCGCCGTACCCGATGTCACCAACGCCGCCTCGGAGTGCATCAACAAATCGTAGGTCTGCTGATAAATCACCTTCACCGGCATCTTCTCCAAAAGACCTTGATAAAACGCCCGGTCTATGGAAGGAGCACCCGCTACCACCAACTGATAGGTGTCGGCATAGTGCGACGCCGCACGTACCATGATGAGAAGATTGTCCTTAATCTCCTGCTTGCGACTGCCCGCCAAGAGCGCTAATATCGGCTTGGAGGAGAGATGATTACTCCGGCGAAAGGCATCGTCGTCAAACGTATGCTGCGCACAATACTCCGTCACCTCATCCATCGTGGGATTGCCCACATAGTCTATCTCATAATCGTGCTTGCGGTAGAAATCCACCTCGAACGGAAGAATCGACAACACCTTGTCCACATCCCTACGGATGTTCTTGATGCGATGCTCCTTCCACGCCCATATCTTGGGCGATATGTAGTAGTAGACAGGGATGTCACTGTGACGCTTGATGTACCGAGCAATCGAAAGATTAAACCCCGGATAGTCCACCAGAATCAACACATCGGGACGCCACTCCAAGATGTCCTCCCGACAACGACGCATGTTGCGAAGGATGGTCTTGAGATGCATCAACACCGGAATAAAACCCATATACGCCAGGTCCTTATAGTGCTGCACCAAGGTGCCACCCACCTCGCACATACAGTCCCCCCCGTAAAAACGGAAGGAAGCTTCCGAATCACGCTGCGCAAGCGCACGCATCAGTCGGGATGCATGCAGGTCACCACTCGCCTCGCCTACTATCAGATAATACTTCATTGTTCCGTTAGATTCTTTTTCAGTTCCGAGATATAGGCATGCGCCGTCACATCCATCTGTGTGGGAGTGATGGCCACATAACCGTTGTTGAGTGCCCACTCATCGGTATCCTCTGCCGTCGGCTCCATATTGATAAAGGTACCGGTCATGCGATAACGAAGTTCGCCGTCGGACTCCACCTGAGGCGTACACTCCTGACGCCACTCGGCACGCGTCATGCGACACACCCGAATACCCCGAAACTCCTGCGCCACAGGATAATTCACGTTCAGACACACCCCCAAGGGAAGTCCCTTGCGCAAGACCATCGATGTAATCTCCCGCACCGTCTCCGTGAGCGGAGTGAAGTCGGCATCCGCATCGTGGTCGCAAAGCGAGAAACCCACGGAAGGCACCGCCTTCATGCACCCCTCCATCACCGCACCCATAGTGCCCGAATAGTGTACGTTTACCGATGCATTGCTCCCATGGTTGATGCCCGAGAGCAAGATGTCCGGTGTACGCTCCACCGCATGCTCCAAAGCCACCTTCACACAGTCCGCCGGTGTACCGTTGCACGCATACACCTTCACACCCAAATCCTCTCTTATCAACTTCAGGAACAGAGGAATGGCAGGAGTAAAACTACACCCCGCACCCGAACGAGCCGAATCCGGAGCCACCACCACTACATCGCCCAAAGAGCGCACCATTTCCACCAGTGCAGCAATGCCTTTTGCCGCATATCCATCGTCGTTTGTTATCAAAATCAGCGGTCTATTACCCATAACATGTATCTATAATGTATAAATCCGAGTGCAAAATTACAAAAAAACAGCGTAAAACATAGAAAATTAAAAGAAATTACTTATCTTTGCACCAAAGTAAACGAATCTAAAGGTTTTCAAC
>CAYSOK010000240.1:0-2032 GCA_964432645.1 uncultured Bacteroidaceae bacterium
GGGACGTTTCGTGGAACGTCCTCAAAAAAGCCGGTTCGTGGTACATCCCGAATGGCGAATACATTCACGAATAATGACCATGCGGCATGTCTCACGTGCCGGTTTTTTGAGGACGTTCCACGAAACGTCCCTACACTGTGGGTGGGTCGCTTGTGAATGAAAAATACAAAACAGAAGCAAGCGGGAGACTCCTTTAACGAAGAACTCCCGCTTGCGCTGTCTATGATAAAATGAAATGAGTCGAAATACTACAAATAACGTTTGCGATTCGGCAACACATAATCCATGCCCGCACCCAAAACATCCGCAACCACATTGATCTCCAAGAAAGACGTATGCGTACCCTGCTTACCGCCACTCAAATACGCCACCATATCCGTAGGCTTCAATACACCATCGTCCAACAACTTGTGCAACGCGGCAAAATAAAACGCCTGACCATTTGCCTTCTCCGGCATGTACATAGCTTCAACACCGTAAGACAACGCCAAATGACGCATCGTCTTCTCCTTATAACAAATAGCCAACACCGGATACTGACCGCGGAAAGCCGCCAGATAACGAGCCGTTCTACCGGAGAAACTGTCCGTGATAATCGCCTTAATCGGCAACTTAATCGTAGCCTTCACCGCCTGCTTCGCCAAGAACGTGGTCACATCGTGAACCTCCTCCTTAGGCAGCGGAGCCGTACACTGCGTAGCATGAGAGTCACGCTCTGCCTGAGCCGCCACCTTCGTCATGGTCTGCACAGCCTCCACCGGATACTTACCATACGCCGTCTCACCACTCAGCATGATGGCATCCGTGTGAGAATAAATGGCGTTCGCAATATCCGTAATCTCCGCACGCGTAGGACGCGGATTCTTAATCATGGTGTGCAACATCTGCGTAGCCACAATCACCGGCTTGCGCGCCAACATACATTTATTAATAAGCATACGTTGAATACCCGGAATCTTCTCCTGCGGTACCTCAATGCCCAAGTCGCCACGTGCCACCATGACACCGTCGGCTACCTCCAAAATCTCATCGATATGGTCTACACCTTCCTGATTCTCAATCTTCGCAATGATGCGGATGTCGGAACCGTACTCGTCCAAAATCTGACGAATGTCCAGCACATCCTGCTTGCTGCGTACGAAAGAGTGCGCTATGAAGTCTATGTCGCGGTCGATGGCATAACGGATGTTTGCCTTATCCTTCTCGGTGAGTGACGGCAGGCTGATGTGAACACCCGGCACGTTTACACTCTTACGAGAACCCATGGAAGCCTCGTTCTGCACTTCGCAAAGGAGTTCGGTATCGGTCTTGTCCACCACCAGCAACTCCAGTTCGCCGTCGTCAATCAAGATATAGTTACCCACCTTAATCTCCTCCACGAACTTATCGTAGTTCACGGCGATACGCTCGGCGGTAGTCAGTGAATCCGGTTCACCCACGATGGTCACTTTGTCACCGATATGGTAATCAATCTGGTCGGCACCGTCAATCTTGGTGGTGCGCACCTCCGGTCCTTTGGTATCGATAAGAATGGCGATGCGGTTGCTCACCTCACGCACATTATTAATAATCTTATCCATTCCCTCCTGCGTACCGTGTGCCGTATTCATACGTACCACGTTTGCACCCTGTTCGAACAATGAACGGATGAAGTCCACCTCGCAACGAAGGTCCGAAATGGAAGCGACTATTTTGGTCTGTTTGAGCATCATCTCTTTATGTGTCTTTTAGTATTTTCGTATCCTAAGAATCTATTTACGCTGCAAAATTACACAAAAATCCCGAGATGTGTGCAAAAACGACTATAAAACTTTGCAAAAAACCGTGTAGGTGCGGTAATTATCCGTAGGATTCTTCCGCTTTCTGAGGTTTTTACGGGGATTTCTTTGGCCCTTTCGGGGGATGGGGAGACGGGGATTTGCATGGGGGAATGTGTTGTGCTTGGCATAAATTCGGATAGTACGAGACGGTTGGCGTGGTCGATGGCGTTGTGTCCCAGGTCGGCGAGGTAGATGCGGGTGGTGCGTTCGGA
>CAYSOK010000241.1:0-1983 GCA_964432645.1 uncultured Bacteroidaceae bacterium
TAACAAGAAGAAGGGTGAACACGTCACGTGCTCACCCCTCTTTCAATTCAGACCATTTATACATACTCTGTTTATTCCTGATTCAATATTGCATCCGCAACCTTTGTAATGTCCGCCACCGTCACCTCACCGTCACCATTCACATCCTCGTTTTGGAGCACAAAAGTGTAGGTCGCCGTGGCACTCTGATAATGTCCCTCCGCCGTGGCATACGCCGTAACACGCAGCGTGCGGTTCGGAAGAGTGAAACTGTCACCGTCAAACGTAGCCGACTCCATCGACACATCCTCCACCGTGTAGTGAATTTCCGACTCGGGCGTCTCGCACTCAAACTTCAATTTCCCCTCCGACAACTTCACCGTAGGCGCCTCGCAAACGGGAGCACCCAAACGGAATGTAATCGTTCCATCCTCCTTCTCGGTAATCTCGTGAATGTCCAGAGCCTCAATCTCCGTCACATGCTGCGTACCCGGAAAAGGAATGGCTGCTGCATTCTCCATGTAGTCCGAGACGGTTACACCGTTATCATCCACATCGTACTTGGAAACCAACTTCCCGCAAGCCGGCAGTACCGTCATGCGCTGCGTGGTGGAGTTCACCAAATTGTTCAACCAAGCCGTCTCATCGTAGTCCACCTGAAGAACCAACATACCGTGGTGCTTTCCGTACTTATTGGTAGACATGCCAATCCACTCGTCCCAACCCGTGTTCTGACGGTTCTCCAGGATGTAATACTTATTCTCATCCCCCGTAGAGGAAACGAGCTTGTATCCCGTACCCCCTTCGGACATAGGCGTTAGAGTGAAATATCCGTGATCCTTGTCCGTGTCCAGTACCTCCAGAGACTTCCAACCCACGTAGTCCTTCTCGTAGGAGGTAAAGCCACAAGGACAATAACCGTCCTTGTTGAAGTCGCCCGATGCCATGAGATCCCAATAGTCCATACCATAGTCATCGTACTCCTTATCGTAGAAGTCGGGCAGTGCAAAGGCGTGTGACACCTCGTGACAAATCACCCCGATACCGTCCAGAGCACCGTTGTACAACTCGCTGGCAACGGCAAAGCACCCCACGGTGACATCGCCTATCGTCCGCTGAGTGGAACTCTCCTTCGGCCAGATGTTCTCCTTAGTGCCGTCAGCGTTTTGGGCGGGACCGGCATACATGTAGAGAAGCATGTCTACGACACCGTCTCCATCGCTGTCAAAGATGCTCCAGTCCTCCACCTCTTCCAAGGCAGCTGTCAAGGCATCTTTGTAGAATTCATTGATGTTGACATCCCGCATGCTCCCTGAGTCCTTCCCGTAATACGTGTACGACTTGGGGAGTGTCACCGGACCGATAATGGTGAACTGCGGATCAAACTGCTTGTCACTCTGGTCGCGAAAATATTGTGCTACGCTAACATTGTCGGTATTGTAGAATCGCTCGTACGCCTCCTTCGTCCCTTTTGTGAGGGCGAGGTCGGGGAACTGAACCAGAATCACCGGTATGCGCGGTGAACCTATGGGATTCAGCGAACGGTTGACGATTCCCGCTGCTCGCTGTGCCCGTTGTGTCCCATCGTTGGGCGTAGGACCGTCCACATACTCCGCGTTCTCACGCCGGAGCCACGACGTCGGATCCTCTTTTACCTTTTGTGCTCCCGCCCCCTCGCAAACGAAGAGAGCCGCGGCGCACATTACTAATGTTGCGTATTTCATGTTATCTATCTGTTTGTTTAGTTCTTAAAACTATGGATAGGAGCGGGGATACGTCCCTTGCGGTTCACCATAGCCGAACAGTCGAACGGGTTCACCGGCATCACCGGAGCATAGCCCAGCAGTCCGCCAAACTCCACCACGTCGCCCACCTTCTTGCCCACGGCAGGGATGATGCGCACAGCGGTCGTCTTCTGGTTGACCATACCGATGGCAGCTTCATCGGCGATGATACCGCTGATGGTCGTTGCCTTGGTGTCGCCCGGAATCACAATCATGTCCA
>CAYSOK010000242.1:0-1970 GCA_964432645.1 uncultured Bacteroidaceae bacterium
GGAACACTAACGGTGATTTCATATGTTAATGGTTCTCCGGAGGGCATGGAGTTTTTGGGGAAATCACTACCTTTGCACCCAATAATTAGATTATGCAAGATGAAGATTCTATTAACACTCTCTTGTGCCGCCGCTGCCCTACAGGCACAAGCACAGGAGGTTTTTGTTGACACACTGAGTGACAAACACCTGAACGAAGTGGTGATAGCTGCGCAACAGCAGCGTGCCGCCTCTAACGCGACAACGTATTACCCCGACAAGGATGTAAAACGAACGGCACAGTCCGCTCTGGACTTACTCCTCCGAATGGGTATTCCGCAGGTAGATATCGACCCAATTGGGGGCACCGTACAGACGGCTGCCGGCGAGGAGGTGGTCATCTATATAGACCATGCATTGGCTACCACGGAGGAGAAAAAAGGATTGCGTGCGGAGGATGTCAAAAAGGTGGAATTCCTGGTATATCCAAACGATGTGCGATTCAATCACAATAAGTATGTTATAAACATCACTCTGCGACATCAGGATTTTGGTGGCTACGTGAAACTAACGGCTAGTGAATATTTCCTGGTGAACGACACATACGGACAGGCTTACAGCAAGTTCAGCCGAAAACGCATGACGTACGATGTGGTGGTGGGAGATTACTACGATAGCTTCCATCACACCGGTTCCGATGTGTCGCAGATCTTTTGCCTGCCACAGAGCGATGGTAGCACGACAGAAATTACGCGTAGCAATCTCGTGGATAAAAGTCGCTATCAAGGAAACAACTTCTTTGCGGCTTTTCGTGCCCGATACAATGCGGAAAAGGTGAGCATCTCGAACAACCTTTTCATAAACAACCAGAACTCTCCGCACAAGGATTACAGCGGTCAATTGCTCTTCTCCGACAATAGTTATGTGGGTTCCGAATATTCTAACGCTCTGAAGACCACCACCATGGCTCCCAAGTGGACGGGTGAGTACTACTTCAACTTCGGCAAAGGGTTTGAGCTGAATGTCACTCCGTATGTAACGTATCAGCACACCACCTCCAACCGTCTTTATACCTCTGACAACACCTCCATCTTGACCAATGCGGATGAAAAAGCGTGGAATGGCATGCTGGATTTGGAGGGGAGCAAAACACTGTCGGAACACCATGCTCTCGACATCCAGGTCGTGGGTAGATACTACGATGACAAAGTGAAATACGCGGGGAATACCGAGGCAACTCCAGTGTTTACCGAGTGGGACTACGCTGCGCTCTTGGGTTATAGCTACCACACAGAGAAATTTTACGGAAAGTTCCTTGGGGGTATCATAGGAGACAAGGGTAAGATTAGCGGGATACGCACACACAACTTCTATCCTAGTTTTTCGTTGGGCATGCAGTATGCGTTCAACGAGAAGCACTCCATCTCGCTGAATGGAAACCAGTTTGTAAACACCATTGATGCGGCAGACAAAACGCCGGATGTGATACAAGAGAACGAGTTGCTCTACAAAACGGGTAACCCGCTGCTCAAGAATATCTCCGGACTATCGTTCAACCTTCAATACACCTGGCTGCCCTGCAATATGTTCTCGGTTTCTGCGACGGCGGGGTCCACGCGGTACTTCGACCGCTTGGCTCCTATCTACGCGCTAAACGAGTCGGGAACGGCCATCGTTCGTAATCTTGAGAACAACGGAGACTATCAGGACTATTATGTAGGGGCATCGTTTACGGCGAAGTTACTGAATCGGAAATTGGTCTTGCAGGCCTCGCCGCGCATGTGGTTCGAACACGCCACGGGGATCTATAAGGAGTCTAACAACTATTTGGCGTTCAACGCCTCTGCCGCCTATTATCTCGGCAAGTTCTACGCTTCAGCCTACTACCGTAAGGGGGTAAAGGAGTTGCTATCTTACGACCGTTACAATACAACAGAACAAAACCCCGACCAGTATCGTTTTCTTGTAGGTTGGAGCAACGGGAAATGGAA
>CAYSOK010000243.1:0-1966 GCA_964432645.1 uncultured Bacteroidaceae bacterium
GAACCCCTTATATCGGAAAAAATACGTATGGATACCTCAAACAACGCAGTCGGTCATGAGCACAGCCATGAACACGACCATGAACACGGTGGTGACACAAATTGGAAACTGCCCGTAATCTCTGCTGTTCTGCTCCTGGCGGGACTCTGCATGGAGCACACCACTTCCCTATTCTCAGCCACCTACATTGCACTCGTCTACTATCTCGTAGCCTTTCTCCCTGTAGGAATCCCCGTCTTTCGGGAAGCCCTTGAGGAGATGAAAGAGGGCGAGTTCTTTAGCGAATTTACCCTAATGGCTATAGCCGCCGTAGGAGCTTTCTGTATAGGAGAATACCCCGAAGCTGTAGCCGTGATGCTGTTTTATACCGTCGGCGAAATGTTGCAAGACGGAGCAGTGGACCGAGCTACACGTAACATCGGTAACCTGCTCGATGTTCGACCCGAAACCACCCACATCGTACGCCATGGGGAGGTGGTCGAAGTGGTTCCCCAAGATGTATCCGTGGGCGATGTGATGGAACTGAAACCCGGTGAGCGTGTCCCTCTGGACGGAGAACTCATGAACGATGAAGCTTCTTTTGATACCTCCGCCCTCACCGGCGAGAGTATGCCAAGAAGCATACGGCAAGGCGGTAACGTCCTGGCTGGAATGATTGTCAGCGACCGCAACATACGCGTGAAGGTGACACGTCCCTACGAACAGAGCACCCTGGCACGCATCCTATCTCTTGTGAAAGATGCCGCCGAACGTAAGGCTCCCACTGAACTGTTTATCCGCAAGTTTGCACGTCTCTATACCCCCATCGTCATAGCCCTGGCAGTTGCCATCGCCCTACTTCCGGCGCTCGTGGTGCAGGATTACGTCTTCTCCGATTGGCTTTATCGAGGGTTGGTATTCCTCGTTATTTCTTGCCCTTGTGCGCTGGTAATCAGTGTCCCGCTGGGATATTTCGCCGGCATTGGTGCCGCCTCTAAGCTCGGTATCCTCTTTAAAGGAAGCAACTATCTGGACGCCATCACCAAGATAGACGCCATAGCCTTTGACAAGACAGGAACGCTCACTAAGGGTAAGTTTGAGGTATTCCAAGTGGAGATAGAGAACGATGTGGAACGGGACGATTTCCTCAGTCTCGTGATGAGTGTTGAGGCTAAAAGCACCCATCCCATAGCACAAGCCGTGGTGGTGTATGCTGCACAGAGTGGAGCACAGGAGAGGTCTATCGATGAGATGAACGAAATCTCCGGACACGGTGTAGCTGCGGTGATACAGGGGCACAAGGTACTTGTGGGAAATGCTCGCTTGATGGTCCGGGAGAACATAGCGCTGCCAAACTCCTTTGAGAACAGTATTGCGACCATCGTGTTGTGTGCTATAGACGGAAAATATGCCGGTGCACTCTTGCTCGCCGATACTCTGAAAGAGGATGCTAAACAGGCGATTGCAAGTCTGAAGGAGGAGGGAATAACGGAGATGCATCTGCTATCGGGCGATAAACGCAATATCGTGGAGCATTATGCTGCGGAGCTGGGTATAAGCGATGCTCAGTCGGAGTTGTTGCCCGAGGATAAGGCTGCTTTCATAGAGCGTTTGATGAAGGAGCAGAGAAGGGTGGCTTTTGTAGGTGATGGCATGAACGATGCTCCCGTTTTGGCGATGAGTAGTGTAGGTATAGCGATGGGAGGTTTGGGAAGCGATGCAGCGATTGAGAGTGCGGATGTGGTGATACAGAACGATATGCCCTCGTGTGTTGCTGCGGCGATTCGGATTGGTAAATACACATCGGTGGTGGTGCGTCAGAACATTATCGGTGCAATCAGTGTAAAGGTTGTTATTCTCATTGCCGGAGCGTTGGGCTTTGCATCCATGTGGAGTGCTGTGTTTGCCGATGTCGGTGTGGCGCTTCTGGCGGTGTGTAACTCCATGCGGGTGCTGTATAAGAAGTACTAACCCTCGCAATAAACAA
>CAYSOK010000244.1:0-1961 GCA_964432645.1 uncultured Bacteroidaceae bacterium
CCGGTGCTACGGTTACCATCGAGGAGACCGACGGTGTTGGTATCGTTCAGGTGAGCGGTGGCAACAAGGCGATTATCGATGCTGCTATGGGCAAGATTAAGGCTATCGTAGCTATCCCTGAGGTTGGCGAGGTGTACGAAGGTACCGTTCGCAGCATCATGCCATACGGTTGCTTCGTAGAGTTCATGCCGGGCAAGGATGGTTTGCTCCACATTTCCGAGATTGACTGGAAGCGTTTGGAGACTGTCGAGGAGGCAGGCATCAAGGAGGGTGATAAGATACAGGTGAAATTGGTTGATATCGACCAGAAGACCGGTAAGTTCAAACTCTCTCGCCGCGTACTCATCGAGAAACCGGCTGACTACGTAGAGCGTGAGCGTCCTCAGCGTCGCGAACGTCCTCAGCGTCGTGAGCGTGAGCCACGTAACAACAAGTAATAGGTTTACTCCCTATATATAATAAGGAGCGCGTTATCATCCGTAACGCGCTTCTTTTTTTATCTAACGATGGAAATACCGTTTTGAATTCGTCACGCGAATTCGTCTCCCAAATCCACTTGTATATCCTTCACGAGATGTCGCACATCGCTACAATTCTCACGTTTACAAATGAGCAACGTTTTATCATTCTCCGCAACGACATACCCATCCAAATCGGAAATAGCCGCCGTCTTCCCTTTAGGCAAACACACGATATTCCCCGTAGCGTTCTTTGCGCGATACAACCGCGCCCCGATACTCACATTCTGATTCTTATCCTTAGGCAACACGCGATAAAGAGAATCCCAGGAACCCAAATCCGCCCAACCGTAGTCGCACACCTGCATACAGACATTGTCACTACGCTCCAAGATGCCGAAATCGATAGAAAGATTCGGGCAACGCCCATACGTCTCCGCCGTAAGCGTTGAACTGCGGAGCATATCGTGTAAGTCCGGCGCCAGACGCTCCACATTGTGCCGCATCGTCTTCACGTTCCACAGGAACATACCCGTATTCCAATAAAACTCCCCACTCTTCACAAACATCTCGGCAAAAGACTCCTGCGGTTTCTCCGTAAACGTCTTCACATGGGTAAAGATGGAGTCCATCCACTCCCCACCCGCTTGTATATAGCCATACGCCGTATCCGGTCGAGTAGGTTTCACTCCCATTGTAAGCAAGCACTCATGGTTCTGCACAAATTCGAATCCACGCGTCACACTCTCCACGAAGTCATCCACCCGCAACACCAATTGGTCGGACGGAGTCACCACCACATTAGCCTTTTCATTCTCCTGTGCAATCTGTTGCGAAATCCACGTAAGCACCGGAGCCGTATTGCGTCGGATAGGTTCCACACAGATACGATTATCTACAATCTCCGGCAGTTGTTCACGAACCAAATCCAGATAATCGGCATTGGTAGCGATAAAGATATTCTCTGCAGGCACCACCTTCTTCATGCGGTAATAGGTATCCTGCAGGAGCGAATGACCTGTTCCAAAGAAATCCAGAAATTGCTTTGGACGCTCTTTTTTGCTATAGGGCCACAATCTGCTTCCCACGCCGCCTGCCAATATTACGCAATAATTATCTCTGTCACTTGTCATATCATTAGGTATTTGAACTGTTAGTACTGAAATTCGCCCCTAATATAGGCATTTTTTCTAAACCAACCAAAGATAAAGGGCAAAAAAGAAGAAAAGTATTGAATTATCCACTTTTTTCAAAAAAAGTACATGAAAGATTTGGATAATCCGGAAAAAGGTCGTACCTTTGCACTCGCAAACGAGAAATCGGAGGCCCAGATGGCGGAATCGGTAGACGCGCTGGTCTCAAACACCAGTGGGGCAACCCGTGCCGGTTCGACCCCGGCTCTGGGTACTAAGCAAAGTACCAAATCCCTGTAAACTCAAACAGTTTACAGGGATTACTTTTTATAGTACCCATCCACGAAACGTTCTCAAAAAACCGGCGCGT
>CAYSOK010000245.1:0-1950 GCA_964432645.1 uncultured Bacteroidaceae bacterium
AACCAACGAGAATCAATGCCATAGCCGGCATCAACATCATACCGTTGTTTACATATCCCCACTCGTAACATACCTGCGGAATCACCTGGAAACCGAACAGACAACCGCTACCCAAAAGTTCGCGGAAGAAAGCTACGATAACCAAAATGAAGGCATAACCCAAACCGTTACCAATACCGTCCAGGAAACTCTCCCATGGACCGTTGGCCATGGCGAACGCCTCAAGACGTCCCATCAAGATACAGTTGGTAATAATCAAACCCACATACACGGAGAGCGCAACGCTCACATCGTAAGCAAACGCCTTAAGGCACTGACTGACGATGGTAACCAACGCAGCCACCACCACCAGCTGTACGATGATACGGATACGACTCGGAATGGTGTTGCGAAGAAGTGAAATAATCACGTTGGCAAAAGCCACAATCACCGTAACGGACAGACCCATTACGAAGGCCGGCTTCAGCTGCGACGTAACGGCAAGTGCTGAACAGATACCCAACACCTGAGCTACGACCGGGTTGTTTCCCCACAATGGTGAGGAGAACACCTCTTTATTTTCTTTTGAAAACAAACTCATAACGAATCTCCTTATTTATTATTCAAAAAATTCTTGTACTTGGCTATGTAGTCCTGGAACATATTTCCAACACCTACGGAGGTCATGGTTGCGGCAGATACGCCGTCTACTTCGTTGTTGGCTACCTCTGCCTTGCCCAGTTTCACTACGTTGAGGGCGTTGCCGTTCTCGTTAATCAACTGGCGAGACGGGAACTCGCTCTGGAACTTAGGTGCGGTAATCTCGGCACCCAATCCCGGAGTTTCTCCTTCGTGACCGAAGTAAACACCGATAATGGTATTCTTATCTGCCTTAACGCCAACATATCCCCAAATAGGTCCCCACAAACCGGCACCGTGCATAGGGAGAACATAGACGGTCTCACCCTCTACATTGGCTACATATACCGGAAGTTTAGCTCCGGTCTTCATATCTTCGGTACCTACATTGAAGCCACCCTCGGTAGCCACCTGCTCACCCTCTTGGTTTACGATAATATCTTGTACCTGATACTTAGCAAAATCGGCTTCGGGATCCTCAGACTCAATGTTCAGTGCAGAGAGAATCTGTTTACGCTTATCGTTGTCTACGTTCTTCTGCTGCGTAGGAGCCAAAGTATCGGACACGAAAGCGAGTACAAATGCAACGATAATAACCATAACCGCTGCATATATAAAGATGTAAAGATTACTATTCTTATTCATAATATTCTTGCAGTTTACGGGTTATTTAACGGCGCGCTTTGCACGCTTACTAATGTTGCTGCTCACGAAACAGTAGTCAATCAACGGAGCGAAGAGGTTCAACAACAGGATAGCCAACATCATGCCCTCGGGATAACCCGGGTTCAGGACGCGGATAATCACAGCCATAGCACCAATCAAGAATCCGTAAATCCACTTACCGCCCTCGGTACGTGCAGAGGTTACAGGGTCGGTTGCCATGAATACGGCACCGAAGCAGAAACCACCTACTACGAGTTGCTGATACCACTCAATCTGAGTCATGCCGGTAGCTTGGAAGATGTAGCCAAACAAGGCACCGCCCACGAATACGCTCAGCATGGTCTTCCAACTTGCCACACCGGTCCACAACAGGATGATGGCACCGATAGCAATAGCGATGACGCTGGTCTCACCGATAGAACCCGGAATAAAACCACAAATCTGATCGCAAAGAGAAGAAGTCACCTGAGTATTGGTGGCAAACTGTCCCAGCGGAGTAGCCGCAGTGAATCCATCGGGAAGGTCGTTACCCAGACCAAAGATAGACTCGGTAGCCACCCAAACACGGTCACCACTCATCATTGCAGGATAAGAGAAGAACAAGAATGCACGAGTAATCAAAGCCACATTGAAGATGTTCATACCGGTACCACCGAAAATCTCCTT
>CAYSOK010000246.1:0-1921 GCA_964432645.1 uncultured Bacteroidaceae bacterium
ACAAGAACTTCCCGTCCATCATCTTCTGGAGCTTGGGCAACGAGTCCGGCTACGGAGAGAACTTCGAGAAGGCTTACGACTGGGTGAAGGCCTACGACACCAGCCGTCCGTGTCAGTACGAGCAGGCGCATCAGAGCGGTAGAGCTACCGATGTGTACTGTCCTATGTATGCAGACTATAACCACTGCGAAAACTATCTTAAGAACAATCCCAAGAAGCCGCTCATCCAGTGTGAGTATGCGCATGCCATGGGTAACTCCATCGGTGGATTCAAGGAGTATTGGGAATTGATTCGCAAATATCCGAACTATCAGGGAGGTTTCATCTGGGACTTCGTGGACCAGGGCTTGCGTGATAAGAACGAGAAGGGCAACCTTATTTATACTTACGGTGGTGACTACGGACGTTATCCGGCAAGCGACCACAACTTCAACTGCAACGGTATCATCAACCCCGACCGTGAACCGAACCCACATGCCAACGAGGTACGTTACTATTATCAGGACATCTGGGCTACCCCGGTGGACTTGCAGAAGGGTGTTATCGAGGTGTACAACGAATATTTCTTCAAGAACCTCGACAACGTAGAGATTCTCTGGCAGTTGGTAGCCAACGGCGAGGTAGTGGCTACGGGTGTCAATCAGCACATCAGTCTGGAACCGCAGCAGAAGACTCAGATCTCTTTGGCGGGCTACTCAATTCCGCGCGGTGTCACAGGCAAGGAATTACTTTTGAACATCGACTTTAAGTTGGCAAGTGCCGAGCCGCTCCTGGAGATGGGTTACTCCATCGCTCGCGAGCAGATGACGGTCAATGCCTACACTTATCCTACGTTGAACTCCATCAAGGAAGCAGCGGGTCAGAAGACCATCGCTTCAAAGCGCAAGGTGAAGACGCTTGCAGACGTTGAGGCAGATAGCATCTTGGCAGCATACGAACTTTCAGCGAACGGCGTGAAGGTGACGTTCAACCGTTATACAGGTTGGATTGACTATCTGGACATTGATGGCGTGTCTATGTTGGAGAAGGGTTATTCCGTGAAGCCGGAGTTCTGGCGTGCGCCGACAGACAATGACTACGGTGCTAACATGCAGCGTGGATTGCGCGCATGGTGCAACCCGGAGATGAAGCTCAAAAACTTGGATTGCAAAAAGGAGGGTAAGAGCCAGGTAGTAACGGCGGTGTACGACATCCCGGCTACAAGCTCTGTTCTTACCATGACCTATACGTTGTTGCCCAATGGTGAGTTGATTGTCAACGAAAACCTGAATGTAGACGAGAACGCGTCACAGAAGCCACAGCCGTTCCGCGTGGCCATGACGTTGTGCATGCCGAAGGATTTCACCAACATAGATTACTATGGTAAGGGTCCGGGCGAGAACTACATAGACCGCAACAACGGTGACCGCATCGGTCGTTATCAGCAAAAGGTAGCGGATCAGTATTGGGGCTATGTTCGTCCGCAGGAGAGCGGTAACAAGACGGAGGTTCGCACGTGGAAGGTTACGAACGGCAAGTATGGTTTGAACTTCTACGGTTTGGCTCCGTTGCAGTGTCACAGTCTCAACTATTTGACGGAGGATCTTGATGATGGCATTGATAAGTCAGCGCATCAGAGTCACTCCGGCGATCTTACGCCTCGCGACTTCACGGTAGTTACCGTGGCTCAGCGCGAGATGGGAGTAGGTTGTGTAAACAGTTGGGGTGCATGGCCGCGCAAGGAGTATCAGAATCCGTATCAAGATTACGATTTCACATTTGTCATTTCACCTGTTAAATAACTGACGATACAGTAAGTTTTACAAATAATGAAAAAGTGGGATGCCTCCCTTTCTCCGCAAGGAGAGGGGGGCATTTTTTTTTTTATTGGGCACGTGAATCCTCTCGCTACTCACAAATCCGCCACACGAATAAAAAATAA
>CAYSOK010000247.1:0-1837 GCA_964432645.1 uncultured Bacteroidaceae bacterium
TTGTCGGGGTCGGTGAGGGCCTTGGCATCTATCTTGCAGACGCCGGAGAGGATGTTGGCCACCAGCGGTGTGTCGACGATTTGATAGCGGGGGGGCTTGCGTTCTCCCTTCTTGTTGAGGATGGGATGTGTCTTGCGGTAAGCGCCGGCTTCGTCGATGATGTCGATGGCTTTGTCGGGGAGGTAGCGGTCGGTGATGAGTTGTGCGCTCTTCTCCACGGCGTACTCTATGGCGTCGGACTTGTAGGTGACCTTATGGAATTTGATGTAGGTGTCTATGAGTCCGTTGATAATCTTGAGGGTTTCTGCGACGGTGGGTTCGGGCACGTCTATCTGGCGGAAACGGCGTACGAAGGCCTTGTCCTTGGCTATGTAGCGGTTGTATTCCTGATAGGTGGTGGAGCCGATGAAGCGTATCCTGCCGTCTTCGAGGTAGCGCTTGAGGATGCCTGAGCCGTCGAGGGCGCCTTCACCGGTTTGTCCGGCGCCCATCATGCTGTGGATTTCGTCTATATAGATGATGCAGTTGCCTTCCTGTATGGCGCCTTCGAGGATTTGCTTCATGCGTCTCTCAAACTCGCCTCGGAATTGTGCGCCGGCGATGAGTTGCCCCATGTCCATGGCGTAAATCTTGCAGCCTTGGAGGGGTTCGGGGACATCGCGGTTTTCTATCTTGGCGGCGAGTCCGTAGACGATGGCGGTCTTGCCTACACCGGATTCTCCTACAAAGAGTGGATTGTTCTTGTCCTTGCGACAGAGCACCTGAATGGCGCGATCCATCTCTTTCTCTCTGCCGATGAGGGGGTTGTGATGGCGACAAATCTCGTTCATGCAACTGACGAGGGTGTGCCACTTGTTGGTCTCGTTCTCGTCGTTGTCGGTTGTGGAACGGTCTCGGTAATAGTCTTCGTGTTCTTCTTCATCGTCTTCGTCATCGTTGTGGTTGAAGCCGTAGGCGTTGGAGATGAGTTCCATAATGAAAAGGTCGTATTCTACATCCTTGCTCAGGTATTTGCGCAGGGTGTAGGCTGCGAGGGAGTTCTCTAGTTTGAGAATGGCGCTGATGAGGTGGGGGATGTCGATGGAGCCGTATCCGGTGTTGCTGGCGGTGTATTCGGCCAGGCGCAGCATGACGTGGAACTGGAAGGAGGGTTCCAGCTCGTAAATCTCTTTCTCGGGGATGACATCTACGCTGTTGATGTATTCCTGGAGGTCTTTGTTGAAGAGATTGGCGTCTACCATGCGGAAGTGGAGCACCTCCTGAAAGGGTGCCTGATGGGCTATGGCCAACAGGAGCATCTCGGGGGTGCAGTATTCGCGCCTTTCGTTTCTGGCCATGTGCGATGCTTGATAGATGGCTGCATCGGCGCGTGGTGTGAATTTGTAACGTGCCATGGTTATGCCTCCTCTACGGTCAATTTGAGGGGATAGTTCTCTTCGCGGGCCATACGGGTGGCCTTGTTGGCTTTGCTGACGGCAATGTCAAAGGAGTAGGTTCCGGCAATCTCTTTGCCTTGGTTGTGCACGGAGTTCATGATTCGCTCTGCCTCTTCGTCTGTCTTGTGAAATACGGTCTTTAGGACCATAATCATGAAGTCCAAAGTGGTGTAATCGTCGTTGTAGAGTACGACGTTGTGCTTCTGTGGCTCCGGTATCCGCACTTCTGTGTGCTGGCGGATGGTTGGTTTCGACTTCTTCATCTCTTTTCCCTTTCATTATTAAGTTGGTGCAAATATAGAGAAAAAAACGAATTAAAAAAAGATTTTTGTGGTTTTTCTTTGAAGATATATCGAAAAAGTTTAGTTTTTATGTTTTAGGGCATTTTTTGGAGGGGGGGG
>CAYSOK010000248.1:0-1814 GCA_964432645.1 uncultured Bacteroidaceae bacterium
ATCAAAAACTTGTACCTTATAAAAACTTGTTGTATTTTTGCAGTCATAAATAATAACATCAGCAAGTATGGAAGAAAACGAATTATTATATCCCGTAGGATATCAAGACTTTAAAACAATACGCGAAGGTGGTTTTTTGTACGTAGATAAAACCGACTTAATCTATAGATTGGTTAGAACCTCTAAATATGCATTCTTGAGCCGCCCACGTCGCTTCGGAAAAACCCTCCTCACCAGCACCCTGCACTACTATCTCGCCGGACGCAAAGACCTCTTCACCGGACTCGCTATCGAAAAACTGGAAAAAGACTGGATTCAATATCCCGTACTGCACTTCGACTTGAGCCGAACAAAGGAACTCACACCCGATGAACTGCGTCAAGAATTAAATGAGATGCTTAATGGCTACGATGAACTCTTCGGCGTCAAGACATCCGGAACACCGGGAAGTCGGTTGGGACGGCTTATAAAAGAAGCATATCGCAAAACCGGACACCCCGCAGTGGTACTTATCGATGAATACGATGCTCCCGTCATGGATGCACTGCATGAACCGGACAGATTAACGGCGGTACGCAAAGTGATGCGCAACTTCTATACATCACTCAAGGCCAACGACAGTAACCTAAAATTTGTCTTCATCACCGGCGTCTCCACCTTCTCACCAATGGGAATCTTTAGCGAGTTGAACAACCTGTATAAAATCACCAACGATGATAAATATGCCGCCATTTGTGGCATCACGGAGCAGGAACTAAAAGATAATTTCCAACAAGGTATCACCGAGTTGGCAAAGAGAAGGAAATGTACTCCGGAAGAGATGTTGGCGATTCTGAAGGACAAATACGATGGCTACCATTTCTCGGAAGCACTTCTTGACATATACAATCCCTTTAGCCTTCTCAACGCTTTCAGTAGAAACAACTTGGGCGATTATTGGTTCGACTCCGGCACATCGACAGCACTCATCCGTGCACTAAAGCAGTATATCGGTGATTTCGAAATAGACCTGGAGGAAATAGATGCCGGCAAATGGGTAAAACAAGTAGACTTCATGAACTCTCTGGAAGACAACAGAGATATACTGCCGCTGTTGTACCAATCCGGATACATCACCATAAAGAGCTATGACCTCGACATGGAACGCTACACCTTGGGGGTACCAAACGAGGAGGTACGTACCGGTTTGTATCGCAATCTTCTCCCGCTCTACACTCAAGCAAGTGTAAAGGAGGTGGTTAACTATGTGGACGAAGCTTCAAAAAGCTTGCGAGAAGGCAATATTGAAAAGGGCCTGGAGATTGTACGTTCGTTACTAAAAAGCATCCCTTACGGAAAGAACGACACCAAGATTTTTCAAGACTTACAGACCACAGAGCAGTACTACCACGCTTTGTTTCACGTCATTTTCCGAATGTTGAACGGTATGGTAACATCCGAGGTGCGCAACTCAACGGGAGCGACGGATGTAGTAATCACCACGCCAAAAAACATCTATGTGGTAGAGATTAAGATAAATGCCTCACCAACAGTAGCGTTGAAACAGATTGACCAAAAAGGATATGCCGTACCTTTTATGGCAGATTCTCGTGCGGTATATAAGGTTGGAGTAAAGTTCTCCACCAAAGAACGCACCATCTCCGATTGGAAGGTGGTGGAAGGGTAAACATCCACAGTGTAGGGACGTTTCGTGGAACGTCCTCAAAAACCCGGCACGTGGGGCGTGCCGCATGGCGAATACATTCACGAATTATAAAAACCATTCGGCATGTTCCACGAACCGGTTTTTTGAGGACGTTCCACGAAACGTCCCT
>CAYSOK010000249.1:0-1785 GCA_964432645.1 uncultured Bacteroidaceae bacterium
GCTCCGATATGCGTATATCGTAATCTGTATTGAAGCGTCCGGCTATGTGGCGCGAGGTCACCTCTTGTACGTATCGGTTCGTCGTCTCCTCCGCCAGAGAGTCCACGTCCACGGAGAGAGTGTTGGGGCGCTGGGCATAGCCGGCAGAAAAGTGTAGGTTGAAGAAGTTGTTACCAATATTACGGATGGTATTAAAGGTATTGATAACAGAGAGTTCCGGACGATAGAAATGCTGACGTATGCGCTCCGTGCCGTAGTCCGTAGCACCTGCTCCGGTACGCCCGGAAGCTAGGAGACCATCCACGGTATCGCTGTTCCAGTTGGCATCAAACTTGAGCACATCTGCCAAAAATCCGCCCTGTGCGTTCCTGTTGTAGCGAGCCTCAACATCCAGATTATTCATCTTGGTTTCACTCGTCATAGACTCTGTTGACAACAATCGACTATCGTTGTTGATAAAGCGGTCGGACACACTGTTGCCTTCGCGACGTATACAATCGTTGTAGTAGGCTACGTTCAGTCCCAACTCCGCATCGCCGTTTATCTTTTCCAAATGGTTCATGGTGAGTATGTGCGAACGGTTGTCGAAGGTTCGCTTCTGCGACAATCCCGAACCGTTTGGCAGTATGACACCGGTGGGACAAAAAGGATAAAGCATCACACTGTTGATACCGGAGTAATGCTGTTTCAGTTCCATGGACACATCCTCGCCCGTATTATTACCTTTATATAACGTCATGTTTTGCCGGGTTTTCGCAAAGTACATACCCACGAGTTCGGCTGTCCACAGAGGGTTTCTGCCCACCTCCGTTTGTTCATAGTTCAGCGGTCTTGAGCCGAGTCCCCAACCGCCTGCCTGCTGTAGACCGCCCCCCAACAGGGTGTTGATGGCTACGGTTCCCTTGGCTCCATCCTTCAGTTTCAGATTGATAGCCACATCGTCGGTATTCACCTTGCCCTGCAACATCTTTACCGGCTGATGGTGCTCCATTACCTGTACCGACGCCACATCCCCGGCGTTGATATTGTTCGTAGCCAGCCCATAGCGTCCTTGCAGCAAATCCATCTCCTCCACATAGAACTTCTTGATATCCTGTCCGTTGTACTTAATCTTACCATCATCGCTCACCTTTATACCGGGCATACGCTTCAACACATCGCCTATCACACGGTCGCCCTGTTGCTGATAGGCACCCACAAGATAGTTCACGGTGTCTCCCTCCTGTCGGATTTTCTCGGAGCGGATGCGCACCTCCTTCAGTTCCAACCCCTGTTCGCTGACGCTGAAGTCCAATCGTTGCGAACGGTTGGCTATCCGCTTCACGGTCTTTCCTATGGAGAGACCGGCAGCGGTTACGGCAAGGGAATCGGACGTTGCGTTGATTTCCAGTCGGTAGTGTCCCTTGGCATCGGTATCGGAGAATCCCAGGATGCTTTCCCCCTCCTTCAAGGAAGCGGTCACGTAGGCATCCACGGGCTTCCCTTGTGCATCCAGCACTGTTCCCTCAACAACGGTTTGTGCACCTATGTTTCCACATACGGCGGCAAGAAGAAATATAAGACAAAATTTCTTCATATTCAATTCTTTATAGTCAAGGAGTTACTTTCCTTCCCGATGAAACTTATATATCACACTCAGCATCACGTAGCGAGGTAGGGTGTTACGCCAGGTATTGGTATAACCCGTACCGGAGATATCCCATGTATTGTTGCGAGTACGATCCAAGATGTCGTGTGCCACGAGACGGAAAGTGAGTCGGTCACGACAGATGGACTTGCTGAGTT
>CAYSOK010000250.1:0-1782 GCA_964432645.1 uncultured Bacteroidaceae bacterium
ACGGCGGCGTACGATGCGCTGGATGCAAAGGACAGTGGTGCGGTGAAGAAGATGGGTACGACCATGACCTTCTTGAAACTTCATCGGGAGGGTGCAACGATTGCGCACATAGGTGACAGTCGTGTGTACCACATTCGTCCGGGTGCGACGGAGACGGATACGTTGATTCTTCATCAGACCTCTGACCATTCGTTGGTGAATGACATGGTTAAGATAGGGGAGATGTCGAAGGAGGAGGCGCGTCATTCATCGCAGAAAAATGTGATTACGAGGGCGATGCAGCCGAACGGTCAGCGTCCGAAAGCGGATATTTATCACACATCGGACATTCGTCCGGGCGATTATTTTTACCTCTGTTCGGACGGCATGTTGGAGCAGGATGAGATGGAGGACGGTACGGTACTGAAGCGTATCTTCTCCGCTCAGGTGGATTCGGATGAAAAACGTGTGTCAATCCTTCGCGGTGCGACCCATCACAATCACGACAATCATTCCGCCATCATTGTTCATATATTGGATGTGACGGGGGATGAAGTGGCTTCTCCGAAGGCATCGAAACCGGCGCCTCCGAAGGCTCCACGCCGAAAAGGTTGTGTAAGAGGTGTATTCCTGTTTTTGCTCATATTAATAGCATTGATAGTAGCCTATTGGGTGAGGTTCTTTGTGATGTAAGGAGAGAGTCGGTCATACGCTTCCACCCCCCTCGAAGACAAAAGAATGCTCTTTATCGTGAAAAAAACGCGGATAGTGGTGCCACAATTCGGAATTATTTTCTAATTTTGCAATATCTTATTCGCTAAGATATTAAAACAACTAAATAACAATAACTATGAGTCAATACTTAAACTTCTCCCTCGAAGGGAAAGTGGCATTGGTAACCGGAGCATCATACGGTATCGGTTTCGCCATTGCAAGTGCCTTTGCAAAGCAGGGCGCTACGATTTGTTTCAACGATATCAATCAGGAGTTGGTTGACCGCGGTTTGAAGAGCTACGAAGAGTTGGGTATCAAAGCACACGGATACGTATGCGACGTTACCGACGAGCCCGCTGTTCAGAAGTTGGTTGCTACCATCGCATCCGAGGTTGGTCCTATCGATATTTTGGTAAACAATGCCGGTATCATCCGTCGTGTACCTATGCACGAGATGGAGGCAGCTGATTTCCGTCGTGTTATCGACATCGACTTGAACGCACCGTTCATCGTTTCCAAGGCCGTTCTGCCTTCTATGATGGAGCGTCGTCACGGTAAGATTATCAACATCTGCTCCATGATGAGTGAGTTGGGTCGTGAAACGGTTTCTGCTTATGCAGCAGCCAAGGGCGGTTTGAAGATGCTTACTCGCAACATCTGTTCAGAGTACGGTGAGTACAACATCCAGTGTAACGGTATCGGTCCGGGTTACATTGCTACTCCTCAGACTGCTCCGTTGCGTGAGCTTCAGCCCGATGGTAGTCGTCACCCGTTCGATACGTTCATCTGCGCCAAGACTCCGGCAGGTCGCTGGTTGGATCCGCAGGAGTTGACCGGCCCGGCTGTGTTCCTCGCTTCCGAGGCTTCCAACGCTGTAAACGGTCACATCCTTTACGTGGATGGCGGTATCCTTGCTTACATCGGCAAGCAGCCTAAATAAGTAAAGATAAAAATATAAACCCCTCGAATTCGAGGGGTTTTGTTTTTATCTTTACACAAATTCAAGAGAGCCATCCACAGTGTAGGGACGTTTCGTGGATGGCTCTCTCGTTGTTGTTTACACAAATCCGAAACTTGAGGAGTTAATCC
>CAYSOK010000251.1:0-1737 GCA_964432645.1 uncultured Bacteroidaceae bacterium
CGTGTCTCGGAAGAGAAATTCACACCCAACTTCACAATCTCGCGACCATCCGTAAGATACGGCACCGCATATTGTTTCGACTCTATCTGCTCCAAGGCCATCTTGGGAGTAGAGTCAAGTTTCACCTCTATTATATAAATATATTTTCTGGTCTTCACGATGATATCCGGCTTACCCACAGCCTGCTGCATCTCCGCCCAAGCATCCCTGTGCAACATGCGGAAGATGATAAACAGTTGCTTGTGGTAGTACGTCTCGCGCCCACGTATGTCTTGCAACGAAGACTCTTCTCCCTGCATCACGGGAATACCTGCCAGGAAAGAACGAATAAGATTCAGCGCGCTATCGTAATCTCCCTTACCGAAGGCCAACGATATATCCATGGACACATCCAAAACGTCTGCCGGATTCATGGAGGAATAGAGAGGAATCATATTGTGAAGCAAGCCCAAACGAACTTCCGTATTGGGCACGCCCAGCACATACTTATTACTCTCCAAATGCTCTTTTATGGTCAAGTAACCTGCTTGATACAAGAATGGCAGAGGTTCCGTTGCCTGTTCCAAGGGGGTACTAAAACGGCTCAGTGCCACAGGTCTTGTTCTATCTATATCCTCTATATCGAACTGCCACTCTCCCTTGTGCGCCTTTAGCATGTTAATGACAAACGATGGTGTACCGGTTTGGAACCAATAGCTGTTCATCTCACACCTAGCAAAGGCATAAAGTAAGCTAAAAGGATTAAAGACATCTACCATACTTTTTGTAAAATGATATCCATCGTATTGTTCCCTAAGTCTATCCACCAATTCTTCGATTGTACAACCTTCTTGTTCTGAAAACTTACGAATTCCATATCCGAAATTGTCCTTCAGCTCCTGTAGTGTAATACCGCAAAGAGAGGCGTAAATATCATCGTCCGTTATGTTCACCAAATTGTTCAACTCGCTGAACATCCCGAGTTGCGAAAAGGTAGATATACCGGTCATGAAGGCAAAACGGATGTACTCATCGGCATATTTTATCTGCGAATAGAATTCACGCATCACCTCACGCACCTCCGCCATTTTCTCCGTATCCGTTAGTACCTCCAGCAATGGAGCATCATATTCATCTATCAGAACCACAACCTTTTGCCCGGCATGTTCGTAAGCTCTTTGAATCAGACTCAGGAAACGGTCTCCGAAAGTAACATCATTCAAATCACTTCCATATACACTTTCGTAGCCCACCAACTGCCGATCTATTTTCCGCTTCAATCCCCGCATGTTGTATCCTTTTACATTACCGAAGCTGAAGCGCAACACGGGATGCTTGACCCACTCCTTCTCGAGTCGTTCCATAGCAAGTCCGGTGAAAAGTTCGCGGCGTCCTTCGAAATAGCATTCCATGGTTCGGGTGAGTAGTGTTTTTCCGAAGCGTCGAGGTCGACTAAGGAAAACCATTCTATACGTGTGTAACAACTTATAAATTAACGCTGTTTTATCTACGTACACTGCACCATCGAGTCGAATATTCTCGAAACTCTGTTCCCCAATCGGATATTTAGGTTCTTGCTCCATCATCTGCATGCTGTTTTTTTGTTTTCATCTGCAAAGATACAACGAGAATTGGAGATTTACAAGGATTTCTCCTTTTTTTTATGAGCTATGAAAAATACGGTGTGAATGATGACGCGTCCCTACTAGGTGCACGACTCTCTCGTGGGGGGATGCAGCAAACCTAAACTTGAGTAAA
>CAYSOK010000252.1:0-1711 GCA_964432645.1 uncultured Bacteroidaceae bacterium
CCATCATCATCAACCAAGCCCAGCACTTCGGACTCTCCGACCTGCATCAGATGCGTGGACGTGTGGGACGTAGCAACAAGAAAGCCTTCTGCTACCTTCTGGCTCCCCCCTTGAGCACCCTCACCCCCGAAGCCCGACGTCGTCTGCAAGCCATAGAAATCTTCTCCGACCTGGGCAGCGGCATCCACATAGCCATGCAAGACCTCGACATTCGCGGTGCCGGCAATCTTCTCGGTGCCGAACAGAGTGGCTTCATCGCCGATTTGGGCTATGAAACCTATCAGAAGATACTCTCCGAGGCTGTGAAGGAACTCCGCAACGAAGAGTTTGCCGACCTCTATGCCGAGGAGACGCAACGTAAAGGTTTGGAACTCAGTGGAGATGTCTTTGTGGATGATTGTAGCTTCGAGAGCGACCTGGAGATATACCTCAGCGAAACCTACGTACCCGGCAGCAGTGAACGCATGTTGCTCTACCGCGAGTTGGACGGACTCTCCAAGGAAGAAGACCTCGAAGCCTTCCGTAAGAGACTCGAAGACCGATTCGGTCCCATCCCCGAAGAAGCCGAAGCCCTCATCCAAGTCGTCACCCTGCGTCGTCTAGGCAAGTATTTGGGTATAGAGAAAATCCTTCTCAAGTCCGGTCACATGACCCTCTTCTTTATCAGCAACGAAGACAGTCCCTACTATCAAAGCGTCGTATTTGCCCGCTGCATAGACTACGCTGTGAACAATGCACGCCGCTGTAAGATAGCCGAGAACAAGGGACACAGGAAATTTGTTATATCGGATGTAGACTCCGTATCCGAGGCCGTTCTCATACTGCAACAAATCACGGAGCGTAACCCTCAAAACGAATAATATACTATGGAAATAGACAAGAACACCGGCCTCGTCCTGGAAGGCGGAGGTATGCGCGGCATTTTCACCTGCGGCGTACTGGACTACCTCATAGACCGACACGTGCAGTTCCCCTATACGGTAGCCGTGTCGGCAGGAGCCTGCCACGGACTCTCCTACATGAGCCATCAGCGAGGGAGAGCACGGTTTACGAACATCGAGATGATGGACAAGTATCATTACATAGGTTTGAAATACCTTTTCCGTCAGCGGAGCATCATCAATCAGGACCTTCTGTATCGTCGTCTTCCGGAGACCATATATCCTTACGATTATGATACTTATTTTAATAATCGAGCCACTCTGGAGAGCGTCACCACCAACTGTTACACCGGTCAGCCCTGTTACCTCACGGAACGTAAGGACAAGGATCGCATAGTGCGTATCGCTCGTGCCTCCTCCAGCTTGCCTTATGTTTGTCCCATTACTTATGTGGACCATATCCCCATGTTGGACGGTGGTATTGTAGATTCCATTCCGGTGATGCATGCTCGCGAGAAGGGATTTCGAAAAAATGTGGTAGTACTCACTCGTAATTACGGTTATCGCAAGGAACAGAAAGATATGCGAATACCTAATTTCCTGTATCCTCAGTTCCCGCGTTTGCGTGTAGCGTTGAGCAATCGTTGCACTGCGTACAACGAGCAACTTGCGCTCGTGGAGCAGATGGAAAAGGAGGGCGAAATCTTGGTGATTCGTCCCCAAAAGAAGATGAAAGTAGATCGATTGGGGCAGAACACCCACGACCTTATGGAACTCTACGAGGAGGGTTATGCCGAGGCGAAGAGGTTATTGGATGATATGGAAATGCG
>CAYSOK010000253.1:0-1709 GCA_964432645.1 uncultured Bacteroidaceae bacterium
AAGAATAATTTGCAAAATTCCATTTCCCGTTGTATCTTTGCACTACAAATGAAAAGTGAAAAATGAACGAAATGTTTTCAGAATATATTCCCGAAAGTAGACGATACGAGGAAGCTGCTCCTTATCGTAGATGTGGACGGAGTGGAGTGATGCTGCCACCTGTCTCTTTGGGATTGTGGCATCACTTTGGTGATACCGATGCGATAGGTAATCAGCGTGCTATCCTTCGATATGCATTTGACCACGGAATTACACATTTTGACCTGGCGAACAACTATGGACCTCCGTATGGAAGTGCCGAACGTAACTTCGGTACCATCTATGAACAAGACTTCCGTACGCATCGTCATGAACTCTTTATCGCGACAAAGGCAGGGTATGATATGTGGCCCGGTCCGTATGGCAACTGGGGGAGTCGGAAGTATCTGTTGACGAGTTTGGATCAGAGCTTGGAACGGATGCATTTGGAATATGTCGATTTGTTCTATAGCCATCGTTATGACCCGAATACGCCGGTGGAGGAGACGCTTGAGGCGCTTGTGTCGGCGGTGCACAGTGGAAAGGCTCTTTATGTGGGCATCTCCCGTTGGCCGCTGGAGGCTACTCTGTGGGCTTTGACGTATCTTCGGGAGCGTCATGTGCCGTGTTTGGCGTATCAGGGGAGACTGAATCTATTGGATCGTGCTCCGGAGAATAGTGGTGTTTTGGAGGGCGTGGAACGGTTGGGAACGGGTTTTGTCTCCTTTTCGCCTTTGGCCCAAGGCTTGCTCACGGATCGATATTTGAATGGTATTGCGAAGGATAGTCGCATGGCGCAGGAGCGTTTCTTGAAGTCTTCCGTTTTGGATGATGGAACCAAGGAATGTTTGAGACGGTTAAATGTGCTTGCTATGGAGCGTGGAGAGACTCTTGCGGAGATGGCGCTGGGGTGGATTCTTAGTCACAAGGAGGTGACGACGGTGCTGGTGGGTGCGGGGTCGCCTGAACAGTTGGCACGTAATTTGAAGGGGAGTAGCGTGGCTCCGTTTTCGCAGGAGGAGATGGTGCGTATAGAGGAGGCTGTTGCGTTGTCTACCGTGTATTAGGGGAGATGGATGATGCGTGGATGGCTCTAGGTCTTTTGAGAAGTCGGAATTTTTTCCGAACTTTGCAGAAGAAAACATATTAAAAGAATAGACAAATGAAGGTTATTCACACAAGTGACTGGCATCTCGGTCACACGCTTTACAATTTTCCCCGCCAGGAGGAACAGCAGGATATGCTCCGGCAGATGGTGGAACTGACACGCAAGCATCAGCCCGATGCATTCCTCCTTTCCGGTGATGTGTTCGACAGCAGTCAGCCTTCCGCTCAGGCACAGGTTATGTTTGCGGATGCTTTGGCAAGCATCCGCAATGCTTGTCCGCAAACCTCCATTATCTACACAGCCGGCAATCACGACAGCGGTAGCAAACTGGAGGTTTACAAGAAGTTGTGTGAGGAGCTTGATATACATGTGTTGGGGTCCATAAACAGAGATAGTGACTTGAACGACTACATCGTAAGGGTAGGCAATAAGGGATATGTGGTGGCTGTGCCCTATGTTTCTTTGTATCGCCGCCCCGATGATTTGTTCGAGAATCTTTCGGTACTTGTACGGGAAAGAAATGCCGATGAACAACTGCCGGTGTTTCTCATGGCGCACCTGCCGATATTGCACTGCGATGCAC
>CAYSOK010000254.1:0-1703 GCA_964432645.1 uncultured Bacteroidaceae bacterium
TGGATAAGACGGAACTTATCTACCAACTGACGCATGGAGACTATAAATTCGTCTTTCTGAGTCGACCTAGACGCTTTGGTAAGTCGCTGTTGGTAGATACCTTGGCGTGCTATTTCGAAGCACAAAAGGAACTCTTTACAGGACTTGCTATAGAACATCTGGAAACGAAATGGACGAAATATCCGGTGCTTCATTTTAGCTTTGGCGATGTGAAAGGGTTCAATATGTCCGAACTACAACGCACGATAGAACAGCAGTTGGAAGATTTCGAGAAAATCTATGGAACGGATCCTAAAGATGATACCCCTGCTACTCGTTTTAGTGGACTTATCAAACGCGCCTACGAACAAACCGGACAGCAGGTGGTAATCTTGATAGACGAATACGATGCTCCCCTATTGGAGGTACTCACGATGCCGAAAGAACTGGACGTAGTTCGCAACTACATGCGAAATTTTTATTCCAGGATTAAAACAAACGACCGATACATACGTTTTGCCTTCATGACCGGTATTTCCACCTTCTCACAGTTGGGCATGTTCAGCGAGCTGAACAACTTGGTGAACATAACGGATGATAACGAATATGCGTCTATCTGCGGCATTACGCTGCAGGAGCTGAAGGACAACTTCGGGTACGGCATTCGTAAGTTTGCCGAGAAGGAAGGATGCACTCCCGAGGAGATGGTAGAAAGGCTGCGCGAACAATACGATGGTTATCACTTTACGAAAAATATGGTAGACATCTTTAATCCGTTTAGCTTGCTCTATGCTTTCACAAGATGCGAATTGAATAGCTATTGGTTCCAGACGGGTACACCGACGTTTGCTATTAATATCTTGAAGGCGCACAAGGGGGAATGGAACATCGATATAGAAAACATCGAGGGGATGGACTCCATGGTTCTATCAAAATTTAATACACCCTTGGAAAATGCTCGCGGTCCTATACCGTTTCTCTATCAAGCGGGGTATCTCACGATAAAAGAGTATGTAAAGGAGGATGATATGTACATTCTGGGCGTACCCAATACGGAGGTGCGTTTGGGATTGATACAGAACTTGATTCCCCTGTATTCCACTATGGATCCGGATGATACGATGGGGGTGGCTCGCAGAATGTCGAATGCACTGAATCGCGGCGACTACGATATGGCGCTCCGTCTGGCACAATCTTTTTTGGCCGGTCTTCCTTTTATGCCGGGAGAGAAGGATATCATGGCCGATGCATTGCGCCGAGAATCGTACTATCATAAGATTATCTTCACTATCTTTAGTATGTTGCACAACGGTGCGCACGCACAAGTTCATCAGGCAGTGGGTATGCCGGATATTATTGTGAAGACTCGCAAGTACATCTACATCATAGAGGTAAAACTGGACTCCACTCCGCAGGTGGCACTGGAGCAGATAGAGGCGAAACAATATGCTGCCCCCTACGCTACGGATGGCAGAGAAATAATAAAACTGGGCGTAAATTTCTCCTCCGAGACACGCACGATTGATGCGTGGGAAAGAGGGAAATGATTACCCGTCCGAATGGCCGAATACATCCACAGTGTAGGGACGTTTCGTGGAACGTCCTCAAAAACCCGGTTCGTGGAACATCCCGAATGGTTTGAATACATACACGAAAAACATCCGGAGGAAAAACCTTTTTTTCCGGGGGTTGCATGGGAGGGATGGTGTGGACGGGGACGTATG
>CAYSOK010000255.1:0-1669 GCA_964432645.1 uncultured Bacteroidaceae bacterium
AAAATGTGCTTTCACCGTTCCTTAAGTGCAGCTTTTGTAATGAAAAAAACATCCACTATGGAAGGACCTTTCGTGGGAATGTATATGCAAAAACAAAGCTATTGAAACGTAACCATCGCCCACTCCCCGTTGCTCCTTTGACTCACCAAATGCAGTCCGAGCGCCTCAGCCGATAGAGTCAACTCCGGAATATCCGTCGTATAAAAACCACTCATCAAGATACACCCACCCGGACGCAACGCAGAACGGAAACGAGCAAAATCCTGCTTCAAAATATTCAAGTTGATGTTCGCAATCAAAACATCCACCTGCTCATTGGCGTATGCCCCCTTGTCGGTCAGCACACCGCTATCCCCCGTCACCACACGCAGATTCTTCACCCCGTTCAACTCCGCATTCAGTTTCGTATTCTCCGTACTCCACTCATCTATGTCATACGACAACACCTCCTTTGCCCCACGCATCGACGCCAATATCCCCAAGATACCCGTGCCACAACCCGCATCGAGCACACGCTTCCCCTCCAACGGAAAATCCATGAGCGTATGCACCAACATACCCGTCGTTTCATGCGTACCCGTACCAAACGCCAACTGCGGACGAATGATGATATCGTACTCCATCGGCAGCACATCCGTATGTTCCGTATCGTGAATCACACACCTATTATCTATATATACCGGTTTAAAAGCATTCTTCTCCCATTCCTCGTTCCAATCCTTATCCTCCGCCTCCTGCAGATGATAGGTAATTTCCACTCCCTTAATCGGAAACGAAGCCAAACTCTCCTGCATGGCAAATCCATTCCACAAAGACTGCTGGCAATACGCCGTCAACCCCGTTTCGGTAGGAACAAAACTCTCGCATCCGGCATCTGCAGCCAGAGCACTCAGAACATCGGTCGCCACCTCAGAGAGCGGCGTAACAGTGAAGGTTATCTCGAAATATTTCATAGTCTCATCAAATTCGTTGTGCAAATCTACTATAAAAATATCTTTTTTCAATACGATTAGACCAAAAAAAGGCAGAAAGTAGCAAAAAAACACTCTTTTTTCAAAAAAATAGGGATTTCCCCACATCTTTTCGGGGAAAATCCTTTTACAAGCCCCAAAAGGTTTCTAAATTTGCAACAAGAAACAATAAAAGTGACAATTATGAAGGCGAACAATTTATTTTTGGCCATGCTTCTGTGCCTTCCGTTGAGCGCAGAGGCGCAAGTAGACGACCTCTACTTTGTCCCTAAGAAGAAAACTGCTACGCAGCAAACTACTACTACACAGCAGCAGACAACGCGCACGTACACCGCTCCGCGCTACACCGATAACAGCGGCACGTGGTGCGATGAGGATACCTATAATCGTCGCCCCGGGTGCAGCAGTGCGTATGCCACGGACACCATAGGTCAGCAGATGGACGACACCTATTACGATGCCTCCGAAGACGGCTATTACTCCGGACGCGTATTGCGCTTCCGAGGCGCCCGCTGTGGCATACCCGTAGCCTCTCCACTCTATTGGGATTTGTGCTACGGTCCGGCCTCTCTCTATTGGGATATCTACGATGACCTCTATTATCCTTATTATTACGGATGGTACAGTCCATACTACAGCTGGGGTTGGAACCTTGGTTGGGGCTGGAGTCTCGGCTGGGGTTGGAACCTCGGTTGGGG
>CAYSOK010000256.1:0-1651 GCA_964432645.1 uncultured Bacteroidaceae bacterium
GGACCACCGGGGCCACCCATACCGGGACCGCCCATACGATCGCCGCCATTGTTGTTGTTGTTATTGTTGTTGCCACGGTTTCTGCCACTACGTCCAAACACCTTCAACAACTGCTGCGGAGTGAGGAACTCACGGAACTCTGCCAAGTAATTTTTCTTGATCATCAACTGCTTCTGTTGATTGGAAATCTGCTGTTGCTCCTGCTCAAACTGTTCGTTGATCTTTGCCAAAGCCTCCTCATCGGTCAGGTCTTTGTCTTTCTTCTTCTCCTCGGTACGTTCCTTACGTGCTTCCATCTGTTCACGGATGTCGGCTGTAAGTTCCTCTTGATACTTCTTGTAGAGGTCTACAAACTTGGTTTTCACATCGCCTTCCAAGCTCATATCCTTGGCGAGACGTTCTGCACGTTCAGCTGCCATAGCAGTGGGATCCATCTGCTGTCTGTCGCGCTGTGCCTTCATCTGGGGCACTGCCATAAACAGGGCGGCGAGTGCAATTAATAGGGTTTTCTTCATTGTTCTAGCTGTTTTTAGTATAACTGTTACATGATTATTGACAGTTGTTTTGTCAAAAGGTTTAACGTGGAAGTAAAAATTTTACTTTTTCTTTTTGAATGTGGTATATGCACACGCGGGAGGATTACTCTTACCGCGTTGTTATGTGAAAACAACCTTGTTTTACTTCGTACTTCACGTAGCACCTGTTGGCTTCGCGGAAATCACGTAACACTTCCGATAGCACCCACTTAAGAGAATCGCTACGCACCGCTCTGCGAGGTTCCTCATCGGGGTTGGAAACGGTTTGAAAACGGTTGTAACAGATATCGATGGTGGTGCCGAAACGGTGACAACTCTGCTCCGATGCGTTGCCGTTGTATCTGCGCAACTTGGCGACATCCTCCTCGGTACGCAACACGGAACTAACGATTATCTTATGAAGTGGTATACCCTTTATAGCCAAAGAATCCAAAAAGGCACGACTGATATCGTGCAACAAAACTTGGGCACGCGGCACCAAATACGGGATGCTACTCGTCATGGCTTCGTCTATTTTATAATAAGGACTACTACCTATATAGACCAATTGTTTCTTCTTACTCTCCGCTTCCTCACGGTTCCGGATGGGGGGTACACCATACTTGCAGGCGGCAACAAACTGCACCTCTTGTAGGTCGGGGAAGGATTGGTCGTAGCTTGACACACTGTATATTTTGTTCTTTACACGACTACCATCGGAATAGAAGAAGGCATGCGGTGTGGACACCCTATTCGCCAGGGTGTTATCGGATGGTTCCTCGGACATCTCTTCGGAAAGTTCGTTGGAGATTTCGGTTTCCTCTTCATCCACTTCGATGGTGGATACGATGGAGTCTTGTTCCGTTGTCGGAACGGATGTGGAGCCCATGAGCCATGGTTTCCAAACAGAGGCCGTACACTTAATGAGGAGCAGGAGTGCCACGCAGAAAGCAAACGGTATATAGAAGTAGCGTTTAGATATTTTCATTCGTCTGTAACATTTTTCAAAATGCACGCAAAATTAAAAAAAAATCCCGATATAGAGCTATGTACGGAGGAAGATTTTTCAAGTTTTATTTGTCGGTTTCATCAGCGTTCGTGGAAACATACACGAGAGGGACGTCCAACCGGTGGGT
>CAYSOK010000257.1:0-1635 GCA_964432645.1 uncultured Bacteroidaceae bacterium
GAACATCAATCCTCTTTCGCACTCTCTCCCTTTCGCACAAGCCAACCGATGCGGGGGGTGATGGCGTAAGTGGTGGTATCCTCATCTACCCCAACAAAACCGGAATAAAACTGCATGGGAGTCTCCTTCAAAACCCTACCCATCGGATCCACCACTTGATACTTGAAATCTGCATAAAGCAAATCCTTTGCCATGTCGTGATCCCGGGAAATCTTCTCCGGAGTGCGACCATGACGGTCGTACGGGAAGAACGTGAGAAACCATCCGTCAAACATCGTACTCGGGAAGGGACTACAACCTCCACCACGTATCTCATCGGGACGTATCTTCATAACCATACAACGCCAGAACTCCTTGTTAGGCTTGCCCTTGGACGCCAAAACAAACTCCTCTAATACCGGAATGAGCTTTTCCGTCCACCAATCTAAATCATACTGCCCCAGGGCTTTAGCCCTATCCAATACCTTCTGCCAATCCTCCGGCGTACCCTTAAGTGTGACGCTCGGAATACCACACGATACACGTTGCACCACATAGTCGAAATAAGGCTGAAGAGCATTCATAATGGTAATCTGTGACGCAATCCTGCTGGTCACTGTGGTGGTAGAGAAATCGGCACACAACTGAGAGACAATCTCCCCCTTGGTATTCTCCTTCATCTGTTTCACAAACTCATCAAAGATGAGTGTCCAGTCCACCGGCTTCACCCGACTCGGGTCGACACCATAATCATCCTTACCGAGCAGATACTGATCCGTCTTCACCACAAGAGTCATCTTGTCCTTGTGATACACCAACTTGTCGCGCAATGATTCCGCATTGCGATTGATGTGTTGCGCCACCCCCTGCGTGATGAGCAACCAAACATCGTCCGGAGTGAGAACGATGGGACGGTGATGGGCATACGCATCCGTAAAAAAACGAAACATAGTGGAGGGACCCATATAGCAAAGAGAATCGTTAAAACTCTTATCCACAATGTTTTCCTCCACGTCTGTCGCGGAGAATCCAAACGATGTCATAGCATTCCACGTCACCCGAGCGGCACTATGTACGCCAAGGTGATGTTCGGGCGAAGGGAGTCCTTCGTCTACCAAAAAAGTGATGCTGCCGGAAGATTTTTCCACTACTTTACTCCTCTTCGTACCACAAAAAGCAGCGGAACTATGCACCAAGAAAAGAAGTATCAGTGCTATTGTATAGAACTTTTTCATCTTTATTTCCTCATTTAAAAGGTTCATGAACACCGGACAAAGTTACGAAAAAAATGGTACGAGAACCGGAAATAGGTGAAAAATGTCACCTAATTGCAAGAAAAATTGTAATTTTGCAGGGTTAATTTAGAAATAAGTGAAAAATGGAATATGTTGCTAAAGAGGGAAGCCTCTACCGAGTGCTCCTTGCCGTGAGCGGATGGTTATCGCGCTACACATCGCCCTTTATCATAGGAGCGGCGGTGATAACATTCTTCTACCCCTCCTTGTTTCAGTGGGTAACGGGCTATACACAGACTTTTATCTTAGGTTTTATCATGCTCACCATGGGACTCACTCTCTCCGTGGAAGATATGAAAGTGCTCATCTCCCGACCGCTGGATATGCTGATAGGAACCTGCGCTCAGTTCTTCCTTATGCC
>CAYSOK010000258.1:0-1603 GCA_964432645.1 uncultured Bacteroidaceae bacterium
TGGTATCGTACCAAAAACAACGGTATTATCCGCGTGGATAAGTCTAAGGGATACGGTGAGAACAGCATGACGGTGTTCGGTACCCTGCAAGATTCCACCAACTCTGCCGGTGTTAAGGTGGGTCAGATTTACAACTATACGGCAGAAGGCGGTAACGGTCACTCTTATGTCCTCAACGACAATGTGCTCATGACCACCAACAAGTCCGTATACGATGTCTTGACCGACGACGAGAACAAGGAGACCGTAAGTGAATTCTTCGATTTGATCAACCAGAGTTCCCTTTTCTCACCTCTTTATAAATTAAGTAGCAGCAGTAAGACCGGATATGTCATCTGTTCTAAGTACAACCTCTCTTGCTTGAACTTCTACAACTATACCATCTATGTACCGACCAACGAAAGCTTGCAGAAGTTGATGAACGGTTACACCCAGAACGGTATAGAAATCAAGATGCCAACTTGGGAAGATTACGATTGGTTCCTGGAGTACTCTCAGAACGCAACCAACGAGGAGGAAGAGGTAGAGGCAGCAGCCATTGCATCCGACATCTCCAGTGCTATCGAGCGCTTCATCAAGTCTCACGTACAGGATAACGCAGTCTTCATCGACGGTGAAGAGGTATCCGGCAAGAAGTACGAGACTCAGGTCGTAGACCAGTTGGCCAGCGGTGAGGACGAAGAGGGTAGCTCTATTGCCACCATCTCCTTCGTGAAATTGGAGAACATCACTGCCAACAAGAACTCACTTACCTTCACCGACCCCGCAGGTCAGTCACACCATGTTGAGATGGCAAACGGTTTCTACAACAAACCGGTACGTGAGTACAAGATAGACCAAACCAGCAGCCTTACCAGCAGTAACATCAAGTCTGCACGTCTGGAGGCAAGTTCTTTTGCTGTGCTGCATCAGATTGATTCTCCTATTCTTACCAGTTATGATCAGTTCGCAGATGTACAGAAGGAGATGCAGGCATTCCGTGCGCAGCACCCGAACCTGCCCGAAACTTCCGAGACGTCTGCAGCACGCAGAGCTAAACGTAAATGATAAATGATTATGAAAAAGATATTAATTCCATGTTTATTTGGCGCTTTGGCTCTCGCCCCGGTAACAGTCAAGGCACAGACCGCCGGCTCTGTCATTAGCGGACAGGTATACAGCGATCTCGATGGCCCCGTCATGATGGCGAACGTGGTCGAGATTGATGCATCCAACCGTATCGTGGCACACGGCATCACGGATATCAACGGTAACTTCTCCTTCCGTATCACGAACCCGAAGAACCGTTTGAAGGTGTCCTATATCGGATATCAGACAAGAATTATCCCTATCAAGGGTACTACCTATAAAATTAAAATGGAAGATGCCAATACCATGCAGACGATTACCGTAACCGCCAAGAAGAAGGTGCAGGGTACGGGTTTGGCTATTCCGGAGCATGAAATCTCTACCGCTTCACAGCGTATCGATGCCAAGGAGTTCGAGGGACTCGGCGTTACCTCCGTCGATGAGGCATTGCAGGGTCGTATCGCCGGTTTGGATATCGTTGCCAACAGCGGTAACTTGGGTTCCGGTACCAGCATGCGTTTGCGTGGTGTGTCTT
>CAYSOK010000259.1:0-1591 GCA_964432645.1 uncultured Bacteroidaceae bacterium
TTCACCGCACCGCGCAGGTTTACGCAGCTTTGCAAGAACGTCTTGAGACGTACACTCTTACCAACCAAAACCGGTTGACCGAACTTCATTTTGTCAATACCGTAGTTGATGAGACGTTGAACGTTGTTGACCTCTACGGAATGTTCCCACAAGTAGGGCAGGAGAGAGAGCGTTAAGTAACCGTGTGCTATGGTACTCTTGAACGGACTCTCTACAGCAGCACGTTCTGTATCCACGTGAATCCACTGATGATCCAGCGTAGCATCGGCAAACAAGTTGATACGCTCCTGATCTACTTTCAGGTAATCGGAAATACCCAATTCTTTGCCCTCAAGTGCTTTGAACTCCTCGTAGGAGTTGATGGTGATTTTATCCATGATAATTCTTTATTTTCTATTCGGATTTAAAAATTGACCTGCAAATGTAAGAAAAAAAAGAGATACAAGCGTTGTATTTGCGTTTTTTTTCGTTAAAACACGGGAAAGTATTTGCTCGAATGAAAAAATAGCCGTATTTTTGCAGAAAATTTTAGAGTGTGTACGCGTAATGTGTATATAAGGTAATGACAATAAACGTAAGGAATATTATTGCTGCCCTTGAACAAATCGCACCGCTGCCTCTGCAGGAGAGCTATGATAATGCCGGCCTGCAGGTTGGATTGACAGAGGTGGAAGTCTCAGGGGCATTGTTGTGTCTAGACGTGACGGAGCAGGTATTGCAGGAGGCTGTAGAGCATCACTGCAACATGGTGATTGCACACCATCCGTTGTTGTTCCGTGGAGTGAAACATCTAGGCGATGCAACCCTCGTGGAGCGCTGTCTGCGTTTTGCCGTGAAGCACGACATCGCTATCTATGCCGCACATACCAATCTGGACAGTGTGGCGGGTGGCGTCAATTATAAGATTGCCGAGAAATTGGGACTTTCTTCCGTGGAACTCATTCAGCCCAAGACATATCGCGCGGCAGACGGTACGGAGCGTGCGTATGGTGCCGGGGTGATTGCAAAACTTCCGGAGCCGTTAGACGCAGAGGAATTCCTGCTCACGACGAAGAGCGTGTTTGGTGTGCATACACTGTTTCACAACGAGTTGCTGAAGCGTCCGGTGACGAGTGTCGCTATTTGTGGCGGTGCGGGTGACTTCTTGTTGGACGATGCCGTGGCTTTGGGAGCCGATGCCTTCTTGACAGGTGAGATGCATTACCATCAGTACTTCGGCTACGAGCAGAAGATTCAGATAGGCGTCCTGGGGCACTATCAGAGCGAAAAGTTTGTGACGGAACTCTTCCGCGATGCATTGCACGAGCGCTTCCCGTCACTTCCGATTTACGAAACAACCGTGGTGACAAATCCCATCTGCTATATGTAGAGGGTCGTCATCCCTAGAATAAATAAGAAAAATTCTGTAATATAATACGATTATGGCAAGAGAACAGAAAAAGGATCTGAGCGAGATGAGTGTAGCCGACAAGCTGCAGAATCTCTATAAGTTGCAGACCACACTTTCCGCGATAGACGAGAAGAAGGCTATCCGTGGTGAACTTCCGTTGGAGGTTCAGGACTTGGAGGATGAGATTGAAGGTCTCTCTCA
>CAYSOK010000260.1:0-1575 GCA_964432645.1 uncultured Bacteroidaceae bacterium
TCGTTGTTGTTTACACAAATCCGAAACTTGAGTAACGAATATCCGTGGCTATCCGCAGTGGAAATAGGTGTTGACCAACTTCTGCATGGCATCGGGATTGTCCTCTATGTCGTGGCGAAGCGTGCGGTCGTTGAACGAACGTAGGTGCTTGATGATGCCATCAATCATGGCGGGACTAAATACGCCGTCTGCTTCGAAGTAACTGCGCAAACGTTCCAAACAATCGGCGGATGCGGCACAGCTGTCGGGGAGTTGTTCCAGATTCTTCAACTTCTCCTCGTTCTCCTTGCGGTGAATGTCTACGTTGACATACGTCTTCTCGGCCAACTCCTCGGCATGGGGCATCTCAAAACCGTAGCGGCACGCCACGGCCAGTCCCGCGAGCAACTGATAGAGGTCTGCCGAACCGTCCGGTGAACGCATCTCTACGGTCTGCTTCACCGTGGTGTCGAAGTGGGAGGCTGTTTCCAGAGGATTGGCGATGGCACACATATCCTTCTGAGCGGTCCATCCCAACGGAACGCGCACTAAGACAGAGCGATTGCGGTCTCCCCAGCAAACATTGGTCGGTGCTTCCTGGTGCGGCACAAGGCGGAAATAGGAGGTGGGGTTCTTGTTGCCAAATGCTGTGATGGCAGGTGCCAACACCATCATGCCGGCGATGGCTTTGCGTGCTTCGATGCTCAGTTTGCCATCCTTGAGCATGCAGTTGTGTCCTTCTTTCATCATGCGCATGTGGATGTGGAGACCGGAGCCTGCCTTGCCGGTGGTAATCTTTGGGGTGAAGGTCACGTTGAATCCGTACTTGTAGGCGAGATTGCGTATCATCCACTTGGCCAACATGAGTTGGTCGGCTGCTTGTTCGGCGTCTACGGGGAGAAACTCTATTTCGTTCTGCTCGTACACCATATTGTTATGCAGGAAGTTACCCACTTCGCAGTGACCATACTTGATTTGTCCGCCTGCCTGTGCTATGTAGCTCATGCACTGGGCGCGGAAGGCGCTGAACTTGGCATACGGACCGGACTCGTGGTATCCGTGTTGGTCGTTTGCGGGGAAGAGTCCGTCGAAGGGGGCGATGACGTAGTACTCTAGTTCTCCCATGGCGTGGAAGTCCATGCCTGTGCGCCTGCGGAAGGCTTCGCAGGCCTTGTGTAGTGTGTGTTCGGGTGCTGTCTCCAGGGGTTCGCCGTCTTTATTAAAGAAGGAGCAGAGCATGGAGAGGGTGGGAATCTCGGCAAAGGGGTCGAGGAATGCGGTGCGGAATCGTGGAATGACGTATAGGTCGCTGCTTCCGGCTTCTATGAAGGGGAAGAGGCTGGAGCCGTCCACGCGTTCGCCGCAGGTGAGTATGGTGTCGAGATATGCCAGGTGGTGTATCACAAAGTTGAGTGTCTTTAGTCGTCCGTCGGCGGCGGGGTACATGAAGTTAATCATGCGTATGTCATTTTCGCAGACGTAGTTGATGATATCGTTTTTCGTAAACTCGGAGCTGGGTTTTCCGAGGGAGATTACCAAGGGATTGGCATTTCGTTCTATTTCATTGGTGTTCATAGTATTTTTTTTAATTAATGG
>CAYSOK010000261.1:0-1514 GCA_964432645.1 uncultured Bacteroidaceae bacterium
ATATATAAGTTGGTGAACAACTCTAAATACGCCTTTTTGAGTCGTCCGCGCAGATTCGGTAAAACCTTATTGACAAGCACCTTACATTACTATTTCGACGGGCGCAAGGAACTCTTCACAGGGTTGGCCATGGAACGTCTGGAGAAGGACTGGACACAATACCCCGTGCTACACCTTGACTTGAGTCCCGCCAAGAAAAAGACCTCCGAAGAACTGTGTGACAAGCTCCATGATATATTAAACGAACAGGAAAAGAAAATGGGACTAAAGGTAACCGGCTCTCCGGGCGACCGCTTGGAGAAGTTGATTAAACAATCCTATGAAAAAACCGGGAAACCCGTGGTTCTGCTAGTTGACGAATACGATGCTCCCGTCATGAATGTTCTCCATAAATCCGAGACACTTCCCGAGATACGGGAGGTGATGCGCGAACTTTTTGAATCGCTCAAAGCCTGCGATGTGTACCTAAGGTTCGTCTTCCTTACCGGCGTTTCCACCTTCTCACAGATGGGCATCTTCAGCGAGTTAAACAACCTCGATGTCATCACCAACGACACCGAGTACGCCTCTATCTGCGGTATCACACAACAAGAATTATTGGACAATTTCAGACAAGGAATAGCAGATATAGCAGCGAAAAAAGCATGGACAAAGGAAGAAACGATTGCTCGTCTAAAAGACAAATACGACGGTTACCATTTTACCGGTGACTTGATTGATATCTACAACCCGTTTAGTCTTATCAAAGCGTTCAAAAGCAAGAACCTGGAAGATTATTGGTTCGACACCGGAACATCTTCTTCTCTCGTAAACGCCCTCAACCAATACATCGGCGATTTCAATCTGGAGTTGGATAAAATAGATTCGAGTGACTGGATGGTACCGAGTGATTTCCGAAGATCATTGGAGGATCACGCCTGCATCATCCCTCTGTTGTACCAAACCGGATACCTCACCATAAAGGAGTACGATGGAGAGAACGAACAATACAAATTAGGTATTCCGAATGCAGAGGTGCGTGTAGGTCTGCTCAGAAACCTATTGCCGCTCTATCTTTCGGTCAATGGGTCAGAGGTGTCTGCCCCTGCCGGGCGTGCTTCGACGGCTTTGCGTAAGGGGGATATAAACCAAGCGATGGAGATACTGCGTTCGCTCCTGAAGAGTATACCGTACGGCAAGAACGAAACAAAAAAGTTTCACGACATGGAGACTACGGAACAGTACTATCACGACTTGTACCACTTCTTTTTCAGCATGATGTGCAACTTGGTTACGTCCGAGGTACGCAATTCGACGGGTGCAACAGATGTGGTCATCACTACGCCCGAGTATATCTATGTAGTGGAGATAAAAATAGATTCCACTCCGGAGGTTGCGCTGAACCAGATAGATGAAAAGGGCTATGCCGTACCGTATCTAAGTGGTTTACGCAAGGTGATTAAAGTCGGAGTCAACTTCTCCACCAAGGAAAAGACACTTTCCGATTGGAAGGTAGTGGAGGCGAAAGGGAATGC